>DASTYK010000021.1 GCA_035764935.1 Longimicrobiales bacterium
GCCTGGCGCGTTACAGGGTGCCGCGCAACTGCGCGAGGCGACGGCGCTCGCCGAAACCGTCCTGCCGCCGTAAGATCCCCCGAAACGCACAAGAACCCTGACCTGCACCGCCATGCATCCGCTTCGCACGATTACCGGAGCGGCGGCCATCGCCGCGCTCGTAACGGCCACGCCGCTGCACGCCCAGCTCGACGCGACCGAGCAGCGCATCGTCCAGGCGGTCGGCGCGAACCAGCCGCAGGCGATCGCGCTGCTCGAGCAGATCGTCAACATCAACAGCGGCACCCTGAACGCTGCCGGGCAGCGTCGTGTATACGACGTCCTGGCTCCGCGCTTCGAGGCGCTCGGCTTCGAGGTTCGCTACGTCCAGCCCGCGGTTCCGAACCGCGGCGGGCACCTGGTCGCGACGCGCGCGGGCACGCGTGGTCCTCATCTGCTCCTGATCGGCCATCTCGACACGGTGTTCGAGGAGGACAGCCCGTTCCAGGCGTGGACACTGGTGAACGACAGCGTCGCGAAGGGTCCGGGCGCGAGCGACATGAAGGGCGGCGACATCGTAATCTGGTCGGCGCTGGAGGCGCTGCACGCCGCGGGCGCACTCGACGGCGCTGCCATCACCGTGGTGATGACCGGGGACGAGGAGCGGCCGGGCGAGCCGCTGGAGGAGGCGCGGCGGGCGCTGGTCGAGGCGGGCGTCGCGGCGGATATCGCGCTCGGCTTCGAGGGCGGCACACAGGGCTACGGCGTGATCGCGCGCCGCAGCTCGACGGACTGGCGGGTCGACATCGAGGCGCGGACGGCACACTCGTCGGGTGTCTTCTCGGATGGCGTCGGTGCGGGCGCGATCTACGAGGCCGGCCGCATCCTGGAGGACTTCTACTCCGAGATCCGCGGCGAGGAGTACCTGACGTTCAACGCGGCGACGATCGTCGGCGGGACGAAAGCCAGCTGGGACGACGAGACGGCCCGCGGCAGCGCGTTCGGCAAGACCAACGTCGTGCCGCCGGCGGTCGTGATCACGGGCGACATCCGCACGATCACGGACGAGCAGCTGGAGCGCACGCGGCAGAAGATGCGCGAGATCGTCGCGCGGCCGCTGCCGGGTGCGACGTCGCGCATCACCTTCGGCGACGGCTACCCCTCCATGCCGCCGACCGACGCGAACCGCGCACTCCTGGCCGAGCTCGACGGTGTGAGCCAGGCGCTCGGCATGGGGCCGGTCGTGGCCTTCGACCCGGGGCGTCGCGGCGCGGCGGACATCTCGTTCGTGGCGTCCGTGGTGGACGCCGGGATCGACGGGCTGGGTCCGGAGGGAAGCGGCTCGCACACGGTCGAGGAGACCGTGAACCTGAGCTCGATCGAGCGCGCGGCGAAGCGGGCCGCGCTGCTGATGTACCGGTTGACGCAGTCGGCAGAACAGGAGTGAAGCACATGAGGTTCATCCCCGGTCGGGGCGGTGCGGCCGCCACACTCGCGCTCGCACTGGGTGCGGCGTGCAGCAGCGGCACCACGGCGGGAGGGCCGGCAAATCACAGGGACGCGGCGGCAGCGCAGGCGGACACGCACGCGGCACACGCCGGTGACACGGCAGCGCAGGCGGCGGCCACGCATGCGGCACATGCCGGTGACGCGACTGCGCAGGCGGCGGACACGCACGCGGCACACGCCGGTGACACGGCTGCGCAGGCGGCGCCCACGCACGCGGCACACGCCGGTGACGCGGCAGCGTCGCACGCCCATGATGCGGCGATGCACGCTGCGCACATGGCTGACCCGGCGCACGCGGCGCGCCACGCGGCGATGCACGGGCAGCAGCAGCACGGCGCGCACGCGATCCCGGCCACTGCAGGTCCCGGCTACACGGTTGCCGACGTGCAGTTCATGCAGCACATGATCGGGCACCATGCGCAGGCGGTCACCATGACGGACATGGTGCCCACGCACGGCGCGGGTCCGGCCATGCGGCAGCTTGCGGAGAAGATCGACATCTCGCAGCAGGACGAGATCGGCTTCATGAAGCAGTGGCTGCGCGAGCGCGGCCAGGTCGTGCCGGAGCCGGAGGCCATGCACGGCATGGACATGCCGGGCATGCTGAGCGACGAGGAGATGGCGCGGCTCGACGGGGCGCGCGGCGCCGAGTTCGAGCGGCTGTTCCTGGAGTTCATGATCCGGCACCACGAGGGGGCGCTGCTGATGGTGGAAGAGCTGTTCGCCGCGCCGGGTGCGGGGCAGGAGCCCGACCTCTTCCGCTTCGCGACGGACGTCGACGCGGACCAGCGCGACGAGATCTACGTCATGCAGGGCATGCTGAACACGCTGACCAACACGGGAGGAAACTGAGCTGATGGGAATGCATCCGGAACGTGCGCGGTCGCGCCGCGCGATCACTGCAGCAGCGGCGCTGGCAATGGTGGTTGCCGTTGCGCCGGCCGCGGCGCAGCAGGACACCGTCGCAACGACGGACGACCCGCGCGTCGGCCTGAGCGCGGGCACCGGCAACACGGCGGGCATCTCCGCGGAGAACATGCGGCTCGTCTCCTGGTCGCCCAAGCCCGAGGCGTTCGACTCCACGCGTGGACTGGCGTACGTCAACTCGGACCTCGCGTTCCGCGGTGACGTCCTCTACCAGGGCAACTTCAGCGGCTTCTCGGTCTGGGACATCAGCAACCCTGCCGACCCGGAGCTGCTGAGCACCGTGCCGTGTGCGACCGACCAGGGCGACCCGTCGATCTACGGCAACCTGCTCTTCGTGTCGGCCGAGTCGCCGCGCTCGCGCATCGATTGCGGGATGCAGGGCGTGGAGGACGGCGCGGACCGCATGCGCGGGGTGCGCATCTTCGACGTCAGCAACCCGCGCGCGCCGAAGCTGATCAAGAACGTGCAGACGTGCCGTGGCTCGCACACGCACACGATCGTGCCGGATCCGAACGATTCGAAGACGATCTACATCTACGTGGGTGGCTCTTCGAGCGTGCGTGACTCGACGGAGATGCCCGGGTGCTCCGACGGCTCGCTCGACGAGAACCCGAACACGGCGCAGTACCGCGTCGACATCATCCGCGTGTCGCTGGACGCGCCCGAGCAGGCGTCGGTCGTGGGCTTCACGCGCATCTTCGAGGGGCTGCCACGCGCGCCCGGGCGTGCCGGCGTTGCGATCAGCGACACCGCCACGGGCCGTTTCGCGCAGGGGCCGCGCGGCTGCCACGACCTGACGTCGTACCCCGAGTTCAACCTGGTGGCGGGCTCATGCGGCACGTTCGGCATCCTGCTGGATGCGTCGAACCCGGAGAAGCCGGTGCGCCTCGATGCAAAGTCGGACCTTAACTTCTCGCTCTGGCATACGGCCGTCTTCAGCAACGACGCGCAGACGGTGGTGTTCACGGACGAGTGGGGTGGCGGCACGCAGCCTCGCTGCCGCGTCGGTGACCCCGTGCGGCTGGGCGGCAACACGATCCTGACGATCGACCGCGGCCGCATGACGCAGCACGGCTACGTGAAGATGCTCGCTGCACAGACGGAGACGGAGAACTGCGTCTCGCACAATGGCGGGCTGATCCCGGTGCCCGGTCGCGACATCATGGTGCAGGGCTGGTACCAGGGCGGCGTCAACGTGGTCGACTTCACGGATCCGAAGAACCCGGTCGAGATCGCCTGGTTCGACCGCGGTCCGCTGAGCGACAGCACGCTGATCATCGGCGGTTCGTGGGGCGCATACTGGTACAATGGCCACATCTACTCGTCCGAGATGGCACGCGGCCTGGACGTGCTCGAGCTGGTGCCGAGCGAGCACATCTCGCAGAACGAGATCGACGCCGCGAAGCTCGTGATCATGGACGAGTACAACCCGCAGGCGCAGCCGCAGATCACGTGGCCGGCGGCGTTCCCCGTCGTGCGCTCATACCTCGACCAGCTCGTGCGTGGTAACGGGCTGCCGGCTGCACGCACGCGTGAGATCGCAGCGGCGATCGATGCGGCGGAGCAGGCGACGGGCTCGGCGCGCGCGGAGCGGCTGAATCAGCTCGCGACGGCGCTGGACAGGGATGCTGCGGGTGCGTCCGACGCAGAGCGGGTACGGGCGATGGCGGCGGCGGTGCGGGAGCTGGCGAACGCCAGCCGGTAGCGCCGCGTCCGACGTTCACCGTCGTACCGTGTATCGCGAACGGGACAGGGCTCGGGCGGTTTGTCCGGGCCCTTTCTCCATCTGCTGCGAGCCTCGGAAATACTCGTGCATGACAGCAGAAAGGCCCGGGCTTGCGCCCGGGCCTTTCTTCGTGCTGGAACCTGCTGCGAGCTCGTCAGCAGGGGTAGTTCGGGTTCACGTCGCACTCGCGCTTCGGTGTCGGCAGGAAGTCCATCTTTGCCTGCTCACCGGAGTACTGGCCGAGCCGCCGCAGGTCCTCCCAGCGCAGTCCCGTGAGGAACAGCTCGTAGCGCCGCTCGTAGGCGATCTGCGCCAGCACGTCCTCGGCGGTCGGCAGGTCCACGAGCGTGAGTGCGGGCAGGCAGGGCGCCGGATCCTCGATTCCGGCGTCGCACTGGGTGCGCACCTCGTTGATCTCGTCGATGGCCGCCAGCAGGTTGCCGTTGCGGGCATGGACCTCTGCGCGGATCAGGCGCATCTCGTCCGGTCGATAGAGCGGCCAGGGCGAGTCACGCTCCATGAACGCGACAGGCGCCGCGAGCACCGGATCGACCGTTTCGTCGAGGTTCAGCGTGTCTGTCCACATGGCCACGCGCTGATCGCCGGCTTCGGCCTCCCGCGCGAAGCTGAGCAGCGGCCACGTGTAGTCCAGCTGCTCGGGAGAGGAGTACTGGTAGATCGTGTTCATCTCCGTGCCGCTGAACGTGTAGTAGGACGCGTTCTCGTCGTCGGCGCGGTTCGCAGCCTCGAGCGCCGCGTCGTACTGCCCGTCGATCAGGTAGTAGCGCGCGAGCACCGCGTCGATCGAGCTGCGCAGATCGATGCCCGGGTCGAGCACGCGCTGCCGGAAGCCGGCCAGGTCGGCGTCGCTCACGCCGGCCAGGTCGCTGCGGGCGCTCTCGAGCAGCGACAGCACGGTGTCGAGCACCGCGTCGCGCGACGCGGGTGGCGCTCCCTCGAGCGCGAGCGCGACGGGATACTCCTCGTAGATCTGGATCGCGCGGCCCATCGCCATGGCCTTGTGCAGCTTCGCGGTGGCGAGCACACCACTGAGCAGCGCGGGTCCGAGCCCGACGTTGGGCGCGTTCTGGACGATGTTGTCCGCCGTGCGCATGATCTGGAACGTCTGCGCGAACGGGTTCGCCACGATACCGAACTCCGGATCGGGCGTGCCCTCGAACATTGCCTTGTCGGCGGGCAGCGCGCGGCTGCGCGGTCCCCACTCGTCGGTCACGAGTGCCGAGGGCAGCGCGTAGTGGCGCGCCGCTCCTGCAAACTGCTCCTGGATGCCGACCGTCAGGCCGAGAATGCCGTCGTCGTCGGTCAGCACCGTCGCCTCGGTGGGCGAGTTCGGGTTGACGAGGTCGAGGTCGCAGCCGGCCGTCATGATGCCCATGACGAGCAGGGCTGCGCCGAGTCGTGTATGCATGCTGGTCACTCCGCGCATGATCTTGGAATGTCTGTTCATCACCTTGCCTCCGCTCAGAACGTCAGGGTGAAGCCGGCCGCGAACGTGCGCGGAATGGGGCTCGTCGCGAAGTCGACGCCGCGCGCCACGGTGTTGGCGGAGAACAGGTTGATTTCAGGGTCGATACCCTTGTAGTCGGTCCACGTGTGCAGGTTGCGCCCGGCGAGCGTGATCGTCGCTGCAGATGCGCCGATCCGGTTCGCCCACGACTGCGGCACGTTGTAGCGCAGTGCGATCTCGCGCAGCTTCACGTAGCTGGCATCCTCGACGAACTCCTCGTACAGCAGGTGCCGCTCGAGATTGAGGAAGTGGTACGTGCGGACGACCGCGCCGGTCGTCGGGTTCCGGAGCACCGGCAGCTCGCCCGAGATCTCGCCCTCGATGGCCGAGCTGACGCCGAAGTAGTCGGAGATGCGGCGCGAGAAATTCGCGACGTCGTTGCCGAAGCGGCCGTCGAGCAGGACGCTCAGCTCGACGTTGTTGCCGAACTGGAAGTCGTTGCCCCAGGACAGCGTGAAGTCCGGGTTCGGATCGCCCAGCTTCTTGGTGAGCACGCGTCCACTCTCGTCGCGCGCGCGGGTCGGCAGGCAGCCGAGCTCCACGTTCAGCTCGGTGCCGCAGATCGACGCATCGTAGATCGGCGTGTTGCTGGTCCCCACGCGCGGGAAGTAGATGATGTTGCCCTGCTCGTCGCGCGGGTAGTACGCGCCGTAGAACACGCCGATCGGCTCGCCCTCGACCACGTAGTTCAGGTAGGCGTAGTTGACGGAGTCCGTTGCCGCACCGAGATCGACGACCTTGTTGCGGTTGTGCGAGTAGATGACGCGCGAGCTCCAGCTGAAGTTGTCGCTCTCGATCGCGAGCGCGTTCAGCGTCAGCTCCACGCCCTTGTTGGAGACCTCACCGATGTTCTGGTACTGCGACGTGAAGCCCGAGCTGTACGGCAGCGGGACGGACAGCACGAGGTCGTTCGTGACCTGGTCGTAGTACGTGAACTCCAGGCCGAGCCGATCCTCGAACAGCCCCATCTCGAAGCCACCCTCCCACTCGCGCTGGCGTTCCGGCTTCAGGTCCGGGTTGCCCGCCAGTGTGCTGGGCACGAAGCCCACGCGGTCGGCGTGCGCGATGTTGCCGTAGTTCGAGAAGCGGAAATACGCACCCGGCGGCTGGCCACCCGTCTGGCCGTATGCCGCGCGCAGGCGGAGCGTGCTGAAGAGGTTGCCCAGGCTCGACTCCTGGAAGAACGGCTCGTCGCTCAGGACGTACGATCCGCTGACGCGCGGGAACATCTGCCAGCGCTCGTCCTCACCGAACGCCGAGGAAGCCTCGATGTTCAGGCCGCCCGTCAGGTACAGCCGGTCGCCGATCGAAACGCGCTCCTGCAGGAAGCCGCCCAGCGTCGTGATCTCCGCAATCGACTGCGATGCCGACGGCGTCGCGCCGCCGCCGCCGATCGTGCCCTGGCCGGGGTTGAGGCCGAGAGCCGCTGCACGCACCGTGTTCGTCCGGTCGAACGTGTGACGGAAGCCCGCCGTGCTCGTGAGGCTGACCGATTCCGTCAGGTCGGCATCGTGGCTGGCAGTGATGTCCGTGTTGTAGCGGCGGATCGAGCGGATCGGGTTCTGCAGCGACCCGGCATACGATGCGCCGAGCGAGAACGGGGGCTGCAGGTACACGAACTCCTCGCGGGAGTCGTCGAGCCCGAAGAGCATCGTGAAGCGCAGGTTCGACAGCGGCGTGACGTTCGCCTCGATGTTGCCCAGGAAGCGGTTCACGTCGCCTTCGGCCTTCCAGTTCTCGATCACGTCGAACGGGTTCGTGCTGATGATCGGACTGTAGGGGTAGCGGCCGAGATTTTCGTCGAAGAAGGGGTTGAAGGTGGTCGGCGTAAAGATCAGCGTCGTCGTCACGCCCTGCGTCTGCTCACCCTCGGGCACGAAGTTCGACTCGGTCTGGAGGAAGTTCGCGCTCGCGCCGACCTCCAGCCAGTTGTTGATGCGCTGCGTGAGTCGCGCCCGCGCACCCACACGGCCGAAGTCCGTGCCGCGGATGGCACCCGAATTCTCCATCCACGAGCCCGACAGGTAGTACTGCGTGCCCTCGGTTCCACCCGACAGCGCCACCTGGTTGTTCGTGCCGAACCCGGTGCGGAACAGCTGGTCCTGGTACAGGTAACGCGTGACCGGCTCACCGATGTCGTCCGCTGGGCCGAAGATCACGTCGCCCGGTCCCGCCAGCGGTGACTCCAGCAGGTCGTAGCGCTCCGGCACGCTGCTCCACGTGTTCTCACTGCTCAACGTGATTACCGGCTCGCCCGTGCGACCACGGCGCGTGAAAATCTGGATCACGCCGTTGTTCGCGCGCGAACCGTAGAGTGCCGCTGCTGCCGCACCCTTCAGCACCACGATGCGCTCGATGTCCGACGGCGGGATGTCGGCGAGGCGGTTGCCCATCGCGGCGCCGCCGTACGATGCGTTCGCGCCCAGACCGACGAGCGCGCTCGAGTTGTTCTCGACGATCACACCGTCGATTACGATCAGCGGCTCTGCACCGCCCAGGATCGAGCTCGTGCCGCGCAGGCGGATGCTCACACCACCGCCCGGCTGGCCGTTGTTCTGCGTGATCACCGCACCGGCGATCTTGCCCTGCAGCGCCCTGTCGATCGACGTCGCCGCGGGCGCCTCGTTCACCTCGTCGCCGCTGATCGACGCAACCGTGTTGCCGACCGCACGCCGCTCCGCCTGGACACCCGTACCGGTGACCACGATCTCGTCGAGCTGAACCGCACTTTCCCGCATGCCCACCTCCGGCACCTGGATCGTGCGCTCGTCGCCAAGCTCGACCTGCCGCGTCGCGTCCGCGTGACCGATCAGAATGAACCGGAGCGTGTACGTTCCCGGCCGGACCGCAGCCTCCAGGGAGTAGCGACCCGCCGCATCGGTCAGCGTACCGATCGACGTGCCCTGCAACAGCACCTGAACGCTGGGCAGCGGTTCCGCCGTCCCCTCGTTCACCACTGTGCCCTGGATCTGGTAGGGTTCCTGAGCCCAGGCCTGTGACCATGTGCCCAACAGACACAGGCCGGACAGTGCGACGCCCAGAAGCAGGCGTCGCGGAGCTGCGTGTGGCATGTAGTTCTCCTCTCCTCGTTGGCGGGCCCGCCAGCCGCGAAGGCAGGGTGAGCGGGCATTACTTCCCATCATCCGCACCCCGGTCAGGGGCCGCGCTACCATGCACGCGCCGGCGCCGCGGTGCAACCGCACCCGTCACCGGATCCGGTGCACCCGGGGCAAAGTGTTGGTGGGATCATGGGTTTGTATGCACTTCCATGTGCTGCTCCCCGGCGCTTCCAACGGCAGTCGGGGCAACCCACGGGCGCATTGCGGTTCCTTGACATGCGTCCGTTCGGGGCGTACGATGCCCAGATCTGCATACAACGTACGGTTCCAGCCCCGGCGCTTGCGCAAGGCGCCGGTGGCGTATTTCGCGGACGGGCGCGCAATCCCGGCCGCGGGGGCGACAAGCCCCGTAGACGCTCCAAACACTGAATAAAAATTCATCCGTGGGCTGAGGCCCGCGGACGAGACGTCGGCCCGAACGAGCCGAGCTCCGAAGGAACGCTGTCAAGGGTTGTTCGCCCGAGTGCGCCGGAGTGCGCATGTGGGTGCACGTGCGGGATGGCGCGCGGCCGTCCCGGTTTGATCGCCACCAGGAGGAGAAGGACGATGTCTCCAAACCGCGTCCGGAGACTGGGACTCGCGGCAGGGCTGCTGGGCTTCGTGCTCATGCCAGTTCTACCCGCAGCGGCCCAGTCAACCGGCACAGTCACGGGGCGCGTGGTCGATGCCGCGACGCAACAGCCGCTGGTCGGCGCGCAGGTCCTGATCGAAGGCACGGGTCTCGGGGCCCTGGCGAACGATGACGGCACCTACCTGATCCTGAATGTTCCGGCGGGTGCACGGATCGTGCGCGCGCAGATGATCGGCTACTCGGCAGCGGAGGCCACGACCACGGTGGAGGCCGGGCAGTCGGTGACCGTGAACCTGACACTGTCGCAGTCCGCAATCAGTCTTGACCAGATCGTGGTCACCGGTACGGCGGGCACGGGGCAGGCGAAGCGTACGCTGGGCAACAGCGTGGCGACGGTGTCTGCGTCCGACATCACCGAGAAGATGCCAGTAGCCGATGCGCGCCAGCTGCTGCAGGGGCGTGCTCCGGGTGTCACGATGCTGCAGTCGACGGGCATCGTGGGTGGCGGCTCGCGCATGCGGATCCGCGGCTCGGGATCGCTGAACGCCGGCAATGAACCCGTGGTGTTCGTGGACGGTGTGCGGGTGCAGTCGGGGCAGACGCGCACGCAGGGCAACACCGCGCAGCCGATCAACCTGCTGGACTCGTTCAACCCGAACGACATCGAGTCGATCGAGGTGATCAAGGGCCCGGCGGCGGCGACGCTGTACGGTGCGGAAGCGGCGTCCGGCGTGATCCAGATCGTCACGAAGAAGGGGCGCAAGGCCGAGGGGCTGCAGTGGACGGCCAACTTCGAGTACGGCGAGACGGAGTGGGCGGCGGATCAGATCACGAACTACTGGCTGTGCACGGACGCACGGATGGCGGATCTGGAGGACAATCCGGGGTGCGGCGTGTTCACGGGTTCGGAGCCACTGGAGGAGCGCCTGCTGATCGACCGGCCGCTCGACCCGAACCGCCGCTCGGCGGGTGTGATTCACCAGTATCAGCAGAACGGCTGGACGGAGGACTATCCGTGCCTGTTCCCGCAGCAGGCGGGCTGCCAGCCGAATCCGCTGCGGACGGGTGTCACGCAGAATGTGAACCTGGCGGTACGCGGTGGTGGCGACTCGTACAACTTCTACCTCTCGGGTGAGAAGAGCGACCAGGACGGCAGCTTCTACAACAACTACAGCGACCGGATGGGCGCGCGTGCGAACTTCGGCTTCGTCCCGACGGACAAGGCGAACTTCAACGTGAACGTGGGCTACGTGCGGCAGGACCAGCAGCTTCCGCTGTCTGACAACTCGTCGAACAGCATCCTGCGCAACGCGTACCGCGGCGAAGCGGGCGGGTTGTCGGGCCGCTATCTGCCGGGCTTCAAGAGCTACCATCCGGAGTTCAGCAACCACTACGACCGCCACCTGGAGCAGGAGCGCTTCACGATGGGTGTCACGGCGCAGTACACGCCGTGGGAGTGGTGGCAGAACAAGGTGACGGTCGGCGTGGATCGCCGTGAGCAGCAGAACATCAACGGCAACGACATCGACCAGACAGGCGGTCGGTTGTACGACGGAAATGAAGCTGGCGGATACTCGTTCATCGGCACGGACAAGATCTGGCTGTGGACGGCGGATGTCGGCTCGACGCTGTCGTTCGACGTCAACGACGACTGGACGTCGGCGTCGAGCTTCGGGATGCAGCTGACGAAGCGGACGGCGGAGGGGTACGACGTCGAGGGCTGGGGGTTCGTCGCCAACTCGCTGAACCTGATCGGTGACGCATCGCTGCGGGATGCGAGCCAGTCGTTCTCGGAGCAGACGTCGCTCGGCTTCTACCTGCAGGAGCAGGTCGGCTATCAGAACCGGCTCTTCCTGACCGGCGCGGTGCGGGTGGACGACAACTCGGCATTCGGCCGTGACTTCTCGCTGGTCGTCTACCCCAAGGCGTCGGTGTCGTGGGTGGTTTCGGAGGAGAGCTTCTTCGAGGTGCCGTGGGTCGACGACCTCAAGCTGCGCGCTGCGTGGGGTCGCGCGGGCAACTCGCCTGCGCCGTTCTCGGCGGACCGGACCTACCAGGCCACGGTTGGCGTGATCGGCGATCAGGCGGTCAACGCGATCACCACCGACGACTACGGCAATCCGGACCTGAAGGCAGAGACGGGAGATGAGATCGAGCTCGGCTTCGACGCATCGCTGCTGACCGGCCGCGTGGGGCTCGACTTCACGTTCTACAACAAGACGACGAAGGACGCGCTTCTCTCCGTTGACGATCCGCCGTCGAGCGGCTGGACCGGCTCGCACCTGGTCAACATCGGCGAGATCAACAACAAGGGGATCGAGCTGGCGGTCAACGCGACTCCGATCGTGAGCGACAAGGTGCGCTGGGATGCGATCGTCTCCTTCAGCACGGCGCACAACAAGCTGGTCTCGTTCGGCACGGACGCGCAGGGCAACCCGATCATGCACGAGGACCGCTTCGGTCCGTTCATCGCGACGCAGCGTCATCGCGAAGGCTACCCGCTGGGCGGCTACTGGTCGATCGACGTGCAGCGTGACGCGAACGGCCTGCCGATTCTCGGCTCCAACGGAGTTGCGCTGCTGCAGGAGTGCGTGAGCTGGGCGCCTGACCAGCGCGCGGACTGCGAGGAGGAGTTCGTCGGCTCGCCGTTCCCGACGCGTCTGCTCGGTCTGACGAACACGCTGGTACTGTTCGACAACCTGCAGCTGTACGCGTTTCTGGACTACCAGGGTGGTCACTACCAGTGGTGCGCCATCTGCTCGGTACGCACGCGCAGTGATCGCAACTCGAGGGAGATCAACGATCCGCGGCTGGATCCCAGCCATCCCGAGTACGACACGTGGGGCCGGTACGAGCGGGGCATCCTGCTCAGCCAGCAGTCGAAGCGCTACATCATGCCCGCGGACTTCATGAAGCTGCGTGAGCTGTCGGCCACGTACACCTTCCCGGGCTCCTGGGTCGATCGGATCGGCATGTCACGCGCTTCCGTGACGCTCGCCGGGCGCAATCTCTGGATGTGGACGAAGTACGAGGGCACGGCGGATCCGGAGGTCGCCTTCACCGGCGACGCCAACTTCGAGACCGCCGACTACGGCTCGGTCCCGATGCAGCGCCGCTTGTCCGTCTCGTTCAACCTGAACTTCTAACGGCGGCGACAAGGAGAATGGGAATCATGTTCCGAATTCGTGAATTGCGCCGCGGTCAGATCGCGCTTGCTGCACTCGCCGCCTTCGGGCTGGCCGCGTGCAGCCAGGTCGACGAGCTGATGGAGGCGAACAATCCGGCGGCGATCCAGGAGGACCAGCTCGATGACGAGACACTGGTCACCGTGCTGGCGAACAGCGTGGTTGCGCGGTTCGCCGCGGAGTACGGTGAGCCCGTGATCTGGCTCGCGAGCCACATCACGGACGAGCAGGTGTCCGGTATCAACTGGCCGACGACGCAGGAGCTCGGTGCACGGCGGCTCACCTTCGATGCGGGCCCGGCCAACGACATGTTCCGTGCGCTCAGTCGCTCGCGGTTCATGGCGGACAGCGTGGCTACACGACTGAGCACGCTGCTCGAGGATCCTGGCTCCGATCGCCGCATGGCCATGGTCCTCGCATATGGCGGGTACGCCTACACGCTGATGGCGGAGACGATGTGCGACGCGACGATCAACGTCGGGGCCGAGCGCTACACCCCCGCACAGCTCGCCGACATGGCCATCGCGAAGTTCCAGGCGGCCATTCCGGTCGCGCAGGCCGCGGGCGCCGATGACGTGCTCAACCTGGCGTACACGGGTCTGGCGCGTGCGGCTATGGCCGCCGATGATCCGACGCTCGCGATGCAGGCGGCGTCGAACGTCGATTCGGATTTCATCTGGTGGGTCGAGTACAAAGAGGGCGCGCTCAGCTTCGAGCTGGACGACAACGTGACCGGCAATAACCACACGATCGGCGTGCATCCGCGCCTGGTCAAAGAGTGGGGCACATTCGGTGAGACCGTGCCGGTCGAGGACCAGACGGATCCTCGGGTGCAGTTCAATCCGCAGCCGCGGACGGGTCACGATGCCCGCACGATCCTGTACACGCCGTACCAGCCGCTGTCGTACAGCGGGTACACCGGCACGCTGCAGACCGACGCTGATGCGCCGGTGCTGTTCAACAACGACACGGACATCCGCCTCGGGTCGTACCTCGACGCGATGCACAATTACTACGAGGCGGCCGGTCCCACGGGCACCGGGCCCGAGGGCACGACGCTCCAGTTCGTGAACGCCCGTCGGGCAGTGGGCGGCCAGGCACCCGTCGTCCTCGTGGGCGACGAGCTCATGGCAGAATTGCGCGAGCAGCGGGCGCGTGACCTGTTCCTGGGCGGCTTCCGCCTGGGTGACCTGCGTCGCTGGAAGCGGCAGGGCATCGATGATCCGGACAGCCAGTTCCCGACCGGGAATCACATCAACGTCACGCTGGGCGTGTACGGCGACGTGGAGTGCTTCCCGATCCCGATCGCGGAGTACGTGGGCAACCCGAACATCAACTGATCGGGGCGTCTACTGCAGTGAACGAAGGGCGCGGCGAGCAATCGTCGCGCCCTTCGTCGTTAGCAGGAGGGTGTTTCTACCACAGAGCGCACGGAGAGCACGGAGTCAGAGACTCTGCAGGAAACGGATCAGGCCGTGGCGGTCGAGCTCGGGCAGCGCGCGGAAGCGCTCGCGCACCAGCGTCGCCTCGCCGCCGTGCATCAGGATGGCCTCGGTCAGGTCATTGGTGCGGCTGTCGTGGAGGTAGCTGCTGCGGCTGCCGAGACCCATGAGCGGCTCGGTACGGCGCTCGGTGCGGGACGCGGCCGGTGTGCAGGCGCCGCTCAGGTCGGGTCCCATGTCGTGCAGCAGCAGGTCGGAGTAGAGCGCGATCGTGCGGCGGTCCAGCGCCGCGATGTCCTGTCTGCCGGTGCGCATCGTCGGCACGTGGCATGAACTGCAGCCGACCTCCGCGAACAGCGCTTCGCCGCGGGTGATCATTGCGCGCTGCGTCTCGTCATCCGGCAGTCTGCGCGGCGGCGGTGCGAGAAAGCGCATGAAGTCGAGCAGCAGGGCCACGTCGGCTTCGCTCAGCTCGGGGTCGGCGGCGGGGTCAGTGATGAGGGCTGCTGCACCGTCGGTGGCGAAAGCGACGTCCGTGGAGCGACTGTCCGCCTGCAGCAGCGCCTCGGCAAGCGCCTCCGCGATCGTGTCACGCGGCCGCGAGGGTGTCGTCAGGCCCATCTCCATGAGCGCGGCGTGCTCGATGAAGTCGCGCAGGGTTGGCTGGTCCGCCAGGCGACCGAAGCGGGCGAAGCGGCCGTCCCCGGCGACGCCCGGGCGCCCGGAAATGCCATCGCCGTCGCTGTCGTCCGGATCGACGCGGGAGCGGATCTCCGACTCCGGGATCGCCTCGATCAGGCCCATGCCGAAAACGAACGGCACGTTGAAGTGGACGGTGTCCGTCGCGTCTGCCGGGGCGCTCTGGCGCTGCACGCCGAGAGCCCGCAGCGCGGGGGTGGAGCGCAACCGTACGTTCTCGCCGCCCTCTGCGATGAGAGGATCGCACGTGCCGTCCGGCAGGGTGCGACTCATCCGCGTCACGAACTGGTCGCCCGTGCCGCCGGTTGCCGGGCTGGTGTGGCAGGCGCTGCACTGGTTGTCGTTGAAGAGAGGCCCCAGGCCTTCTTCGGGTGTGAAGACCCGGTTGAAGAGCAGCAGCCCCTCGTCGAAGTGTGCGCGCTGTTCCGCGGTGAGGCCCGGCAGCGGGTCGCCGATCATGGCGACCGTCACGGGCTCGCCCCCGCCGCAGGCTGCTGCGACGAGGGCGAGGCTCAGAGATGAACGGATGGTGAGGCGCTGCTTCATCAGGTTCAGACTCGGTCGGCCTGCGCGTCGTAGAGTTTCCAGGCGATCCAGAACGTGTAGAGCGCGATTGCCGTCCCGACCGGGAAATGGGTCAGGTTGAAGATGCCCAGGATCACGGCCAGCACGATCACCCAGCCGCCCCAGTTGCGCAGCAGCCCGAGGCCGCAGACCAGGTTCGGCAGCGCCATCAGCAGCATCATGGCGCCGGCGAAGCTGCCGATCAGCGACAGCGTGCCGAACGCGTGGACGTCGCCCGACAGCACTCCGATGCCCGAGAGAAGGCCGAACGCCGCCATGCCGATCAGCAGGTCGATCACGCCCAGTGCGATGTGCAGCCAGCCGAGGATCCTGACGTGCTTGCCCAATTTCGCCTCCTGTAAGGATTTAGTATGCCTTACGGGCGGGACGTGCGGCGAGTTTCCGGGGGCGCACTGAATCTGCCATACCTGCGGCCGCATTTCCAGTGTCCCGTGCGAACGTTCGGGGGCGCTGTGGCAGCTCAGCACTTCGGCGATGCGCGCGGGGTACATGGATTGCACGCCTGGACACCGCAACGCAAACCGTCCGGAGGTCTTCACAATGCGCGTCAGGGAGCTGCTGGGGCGAGGCCGCTCGCCCGTCATCACGATTGATTCAGAGGCACGGGTCGATGCAGCGGTACGGCTGATGATCGAGCACCGGATCGGCGCCCTGCCGGTCATGAGCGGTGGCAGGGTCGTCGGCATCGTCAATGAGCGCGATGTCGTCGAGCTGCTCGGCAATCAGTACGGCGACATCCGCGGGATCAATCTTTCGCGGATCATGCGACGGGCACCCACGTGCAATATCGACGACGACGTGCGGACCCTGATGGCGCGGATGACGGGCGAGAGGCTGCGTCACTTCATCGTCATGGACGGGGAGAAGCTCAGCGGCATCGTCTCCGTCGGCGACATCGTCAAGCGCCGGCTCGACGACCTGGAGCTCGAGACCGGCGTCCTGCGCGACTACGTGGCGGGTCAGCGGGTCAGCTAGGACCCTTCGGGCAGCGGATGACACGGGCGGCGGGTTGCGTCGCCCGTGCGCGCGTCGCACAATTTCCGGCGGTTCCCCCCTCTACAACCCGGAAGGATCATGGCGATGAAGCGCATGCTGCTCCCCCTGATCGCGCTCCTGTGTGTGGCACTGCCGGCCGCGGCCCAGTCGTCGTACACGATGGAGCAGGTCAGGAGCTATCCGTTCCCCAACGAGCTTGCCGCTGCGGCGGAGGTCGCGCGCATCGCGTGGGCGTTCAACGAGGAAGGCCGCCGCAACATCTACGTGGCCGAGGCCCCCGACTGGCGCGCGCGGAAGCTGACCTCGTACGACACGGACGATGGCCAGGTGCTGACGCGTGTGCAGCTCTCGCCCGACGGCCGCTGGGTCGTGTACCGACGCGGCGGCGACGACGCGAACTGGGACCAGGACAACTGGGGCCTCGCGGCCGTCAACGCGGCATCGATGCCCGTGCAGCCGAAGATCGAGCTGTGGGCCGTGCCGTTCGACGGCGGCGAGGCGCGCGTGCTGGCGGAGGGGGGCGATGGGCCGGTGATCGCGCCGTCGGGGGACGCGGTGCTCTTCGAGCGCAACCGCCAGGTCTGGTCGGTGCCGATCGACGGGTCTGCACCGGCGAAGCAGCTCTTCTTCGCGCGCGGCGTGAACGGCAGCATCGAGTTCTCCCCGGACGGCGAGCGCCTCGCCTTCGTGTCCAACCGTGGCACGCACTCGATGATCGGGATCTTCCAGGACAGCGTCACGCCGATCACGTGGATCTCGCCCAGCACCCACCGCGACGGCTCGCCGCGCTGGTCGCCGGACGGAACGTCGCTCGCATTCGTGCGCCGGGGCGGGAGCGGCGGACCGCCGCAGCCGATCCTGGAGCGGCGCCACCAGCCATGGTCGATCCGTGTCGCCGACGCACGCACGGGCGAATCGCGCGAGGTGTGGCGGGCGCCGGAGACGCTGGAGGGCTCGCCACCCTCGACACAGGGCTGGACCAACCTGCACTGGGCGGCGGGCAACCGCCTGGTGTTCCAGTCCTACCACGACGGTTGGCCGCACCTCTACTCGATCGATGCGGTGCGCGGCGGTGAGCCACTGCTGCTGACGCCCGGCGACTACCAGGTCGAGTTCGCCTCGATGTCGCCGGATGGCCGGTATGTCGTCTTCGCGGGCAATGCAGGTGACACACCAGGCGACATCGACCGCCGCCACATCGTGAAGGCACCGATCGATCGCAGCGCACCGCAGGTGCTGACACCGGGCACAGGGCTCGAGTGGACGCCCGTCGTGACCGGCGATGGTGCGACGATCGCGCTGATCAGTGCGACTGCCCAGCGCCCACCACTGCCGGCCGTGATGCCCGTGAACGGGGGACCGGTGCGGCTGATCGCGGAGGACCGCATCCCGGACGATTTCCCCACGCGCTCGCTCGTGATTCCGAAAAGCGTGACGTTCCGGGCGGACGACGGCGTCACGGTGCACGCGCAGGTGTTCGAGAAGGAGGGCGGCCCCGCACGCAAGCCGGCCGTCATCTTCATTCACGGAGGACCGCCGCGGCAGATGCTCGCGGGCTGGCACTACTCGGACTACTACGCGAATGCGTACGCGGCGCAGCAGTACTTCGCGGAGCTCGGTTTCGTCGCACTCTCGGTGAACTACCGGCTGGGCATCGGCTACGGCTTCGATTTCCACCGGCCGCCGAATGCCGGCGCGCAGGGTGCGGCTGAGTATCGCGACATCGTCGCCGCAGGTGAGTACCTGCGCTCGCTGCCCCAGGTAGATGCGGATCGCATCGGTGTGTGGGGCGGTTCGTACGGCGGCTACCTCACCGCAATGGCGCTCGCACGCGACTCGGACATGTTCGCTGCCGGCGTCGACATCCACGGGGTGCACAACTTCGCGGATCGTTTCACGGGACCCTCGAACCGCTACGAGCCGACGGACCGCGAGCAGGCTGCGGAGATCGGCTGGCGCTCCTCGCCGATCGCGTACATGGACACGTGGACGTCGCCGGTGCTGCTCATCCACGGCGACGACGACCGTAACGTGCGGTTCTCCGAGACGGTGGACCTCGCGCGGCGGCTCGAGCTGCAGGGTGTGCCGTTCGAGGAGCTGATCATACCGGACGACACGCATCACTTCCTGCGGCATGCGAACTGGATCCGGGTGAACGAGGCGACGGCGGAGTTCCTGGAAAAGCATCTTCGTTAGGGTTTTTGTACCACGGATCTACCACGGAGAGCACAGAGGGCACAGAGAATTTCGCTGAGGCCCTCGGCTGTCTGATGTCCCGGGTTTCTCCCGGCTGACGTGATGCACGGCGTTACAGGAGCTGTTTTCTCGCTGGAGGCGTGATGCGTGGTGTGATCAGAGCTGTTTTCTGTGCTGTCGGCTTCGCCGCCTTTGCGGCGGGGCCGGGGGGGCGGGGTGTGGCTGCGGGTGGTGCTGGCGATTCCGATGTCGCTTCATTCTCGCTGCCGTCAAACGCGACTGCTCCTGCCGCCGCCGATACGGCGGCGCTGCGCCGGGCGCTGGAGCGGGCGACGCAGGGGTATCATGGGGTGGTCGGGATCAGTGTTCGGAACCTGGCTTCGGGTGAGTCTGTGTCGCTGCGGGGCGGGGAGAAGTTTTCCTCTGCGTCGCTGATCAAGGTGCCGATCCTGGTGACGCTGCTGGACGAGGTGAACGAGGGGCGGATGCGCCTCGATGAGAGGGTGTCGCTCACGATGCGCGATCGCGTGGGCGGGTCGGGGGTGCTCAAGCACATGGGCTCCGGGCTCGCACCAACCCTGGAGGACCTCGCCTGGCTGATGATCGTGCTGTCGGACAATACCGCGACGAACCTGCTGCTCGACCGGCTCGACATCGGGACGGTCTGGCAGAAGACGGAGGCGCTCGGGCTGCCGCAGAGCAAGGTGCACTCCAAGACGTTCCGGCGGCAGACGTCGATCGCGCCGGACTCGTCGGTGAAGTACGGGTTCGGTGTGGCGGTGCCGGACGAGATCACACAGCTGTTCGCGCTGCTGCACCAGGGGCGAGCGGTGTCGCCTGCGATGGATTCGCTCGCGCTCGACATGCTGCATGCCAACCAGGACGGCACGATGCTGGTGCGCTGGCTGCCGTCGGACACGCGCGTGGCGCACAAGAGCGGGCAGGTGAACGAGGCGCGCAACGACTGCGGCATCATGTACACGCCGGCGGCGCCAATCGCGATCTGCGTGATGACGCGCGAGAACGAGGACACGTCGTACGGCGTGGATGCGGAGCCGCACCTGCTGGTGGCGCGCGTCGCGCGCGAGGTGTTCCGGCACTACAACCCGGACGTCGAGCTGCCGGCGCTGCCCGAGGTCCGGGACTGAGGCAGCGGCGGGCGTCGCAATCCGTTGGTCCACGGATGCGCCCCGGGCCCCGTCCGTGCGCGGCGGCGCCCGGGGGATCACGTGGTCGTGTCCTGCCCGATGAAGTGTCGGACGGGGGCGAGCGTACTCGCACTGGCAGACTAGTTGCCCTCCAGCCGGGGAGTCACTCAACAGGGGAGCAGCAATGCCAGCGAGAATCGTGACCGACGCCAGCGGGCTGCGCTGGGACGTCGTGCAGGAGCAGGGCAGCGACAGCGTCGTGTTCCGCCACCAGTCCGGGCGCGAGGTGCGCACGCAGCTCGGTGCGCCGCTCGACTCGCAGTCGACGGAGGACCTGCTCGATGCGCTGGACCGGGCGCAGCGGGAGCGGGGCGGGCAGGAGACCGGACACGAAGGGGAAGACGTGACGCGCGGCGAGGGGTATGTTGCCGGGTCCTGAGTAGTGTCGTCGCGAGCTGAGTCACGGAGCGAATGGGATACCGGAGTCTGGAGGAGTGCGTCACCGACCTGGAGGCGCACGGCCACCTTGTGCGGGTCAGGGAGGACGTCGATCCGCACCTCGAGATGGCGGCGGTCCACGAGCGGGTGTTCGCGGCGGGCGGCCCGGCGATCCTGTTCGAGAATGTGCGCGGCACGCCCTTCCGCGCGGTGTCCAACCTGTTCGGCACGATCGAGCGTGCGCGCTTTCTCTTCCGTGACACACTCGCGCGCGTGCAGACGCTGGTCGGGCTGAAGTACGATCCGGTCCAGGCGCTTCGTCATCCATTCCGCCACTTCTCGTCAGCCACCCTCGCCCCGTCCGCGCTGCCGCGGCGTGTGCGCAGCGCGCCCGTGCTCCAAGGTCAGACGCGCATGGGTGCCCTGCCGCAGATCGTGAACTGGCCGGACGACGGCGGACCGTTCGTGACGTTGCCGCAGGTCTATACCGAGGACGTGACGAAGCCGGGTGTCATGGGTGCAAACCTCGGGATGTACCGCATCCAGATGGCCGGCAACGACTACGTCCAGGACCGCGAGATCGGGCTGCACTACCAGATCCACAGGGGCATCGGCGTTCACCAGGCGCGCGCCAATGCGGCGGGGCAGCCGCTGCAGGTCAGCATCTTCGTCGGCGGGCCGCCCGCACACACGCTCGCCGCCGTGATGCCGCTGCCGGAAGGACTGCCGGAGGTGGTGTTCGCAGGCGTGCTCGGCAACCGTGCGTTCCGCTACCTGCGCGACGACGCCGGCCGCTGCATCTCGGCGGACGCGGACTTCGTGATCACCGGCACCGTGCATCCGCACGAGACGAAGCCGGAAGGACCGTTCGGCGATCACCTCGGCTACTACAGCCTGGTGCACGACTTCCCCGTGATGCGCGTGGAGCGCGTGTACCACCGAAGGGGCGCGATCTGGCCATTCACGGTGGTGGGACGCCCGCCGCAGGAGGACACCGCGTTCGGCGCGCTGATCCACGAGCTGACCGGCGACGCGATCCCGCAGGAGATTCCGGGGCTCCATGCAGTGCACGCGGTCGACGCAGCGGGCGTGCACCCGCTGCTGCTCGCGATCGGCAGCGAGCGCTACACGCCCTTCATGCGTGAGCGTCGGCCGCAGGAGATCCTGACCATCGCGAATCACATCTTCGGCAAGAACCAGCTCAGCCTGGCGAAATACCTGTTCATCACCGCACACGAGGACGACCCGTCACTCGACATCCACGACGTGGGCGCATTCCTGCGCCACGTGCTGGAGCGCATCGACCTCACGCGCGACCTGCACTTTCAGACCCGCACGACGATCGACACGCTCGACTACAGCGGTACCGGACTCAACGAGGGCTCCAAGGTCGCAATTGCGGCGGCGGGTGAGCGACGACGCGAGCTCTGGTCAGCGCTGCCGGAGGGCGTGCGGCTGCCGCGGCCGTTCGATGCGCACGCCATGGTGATGCCGGGCGTCGTTGCAGTAGAGGGACCTGCGTTCAGAAGTCACGAGGCCGCGGCAGGTGAGATCGCGGCGTTCGCCCGCGAGCTGGAGTCGTACGACCTCGCCGGCGTTCCGCTCATTGTGCTGTGCGACGACGCCACGTTCTGCGCCGCGTCCATCGCGAACTTCGTGTGGGTCACCTTCACACGCAGCAACCCGTCGCACGACGTGCACGGCGTCGGCGCGTTCATCGAGCACAAGCACTGGGGCTGCCGCGGCCCACTGATCATCGACGCGCGCGCGAAACCGCATCACGCCCCGCCGCTGGTGCCGGATCCCGCGGTGGAGAAGCGGGTGGACCGGCTGGGGGCGAGGGGAGCGTCACTGCACGGGATCATCTAGGGGGTGCGGGCGAGGGTGCTGCTTCTCGCGTGGGGTTGGGGCCGTCGTGGGGCACTGCGGGGCGTGGGAGCTGCGGAGCCCGGGGCCGGGGGCCTGGGCCGGGGAGGGCAGGCATCGTTGCACGCGTTCGAGTCTGGCGGAATGCGCTCAACGTTTCGCCGGGATGGTCGCAGCCAACGTTGCGCGCGATCGAGTCTGACGGAATGCGCGCAACGTTTCCCTGGGATGGTCGCAGCCAACGTTGCACGCGTTCGGGTCTGGCGGAATGCGCGCAACGTTTCCTTTGATTATCGCAGCTAACGTTGCACGCGTTCAGGCTTGGCGGCATGTGCGCAACGTTGCCTTTGATAATCAGAGCCAACGTTGCACGCGTTCGGTTCCAGCGGAATGCGCGCAACGTTTCCTTTGATCGCAGCCCGCCCGAACTGTCACGGCGCCGCGCCACCTCGCGACACCAGCAAGCCGGTTTGCCGCCTCCGCCCCTCCGCCCCTCCGCCCCTCCGCCCCTCCGGGCCGGCCGTGCCTCGGTGCACTGCTGCTGCTGGCCGGCGTCGGAGCAACGGTGGCGGCGCTCCGTTGTGCGGCGGGCGCGCGTGCTGAACTGAGCTGACGGCTCGCCGCCGCGGTTACGCCTCGGGCAACGAATCCACCAGCTCGACCATCCGTTGCCGCGTCGCATCGTCCGGCAACTCACCCGTGGCGGCGCCCAGGTTGTCGAGCATGTGGCGCGGCTGGCTGGTGGCCGGGGTGATCACGGTCACGGCGGGGTGTGCGGCGATGAACTTGAGGAAGAACTGGGCCCAGCTCGCCGCGCCGAACTCTGCGGCCCAGTCGGGCAGCTCGCGTCCTTCGACGCGACTCCAGAGGCGCGTCCGACCGAAGGGCAGGTAGACCATGACCCCGATCTTCCGCTCCTGCGCGAGCGGCAGGATCGTTTCCTCGACGCCGCGGTTGTCGATGGCATAATCGACGCCGATGAAGTCGAGCGGCTCGTTGCGCATGATCGACTCGAGCTCGTCGTACTGCCGCTCGCTGGTCGAGGTCACGCCGATATAGCGGACGCGCTTCTGCTGCTTGAGCTCCTTCAGAATCGCGAGCTGCGTCGGCACGTCGCCCAGGTTGTGCACCTGGATGAGATCGATCACGGATGTGTGCAGTCGGCGGAACGACTGCTCGATCTGTGCGCGGGCGGCGGCCGGGTCCGCGCTGCCACCGTCGCGGCCGGCGACGTTGACCTTGGTTGCCCAGAAGATCCGGTCGGTGATGCCCAGCTCGTGGGCGAGCTGCCCTGCGACCTCTTCGGACGCGCCGTAACCCGGTGCCGTGTCGAAGACCGTGCCGCCGTTGTCGACGAGCGTGCGCAGCACCTCCCGCAGTGCGCTCACGTCTTCCGAGCGGGCGACCCGCGAGAAGGTGGCCGAGCTGCCGAGGCCGACCAGCGGGAGCTCCTCGCCCGTCGAGGGGATCGGCCGCGTGATCAGCTTCAGCTTGCGCGGAGCACGCGCGGCGCGCAGGAGGCGCGGGTCCAGTGCGAGGGCGGCGCCCGCGCCGAGCGCGAGGCCCAGCCATTCCCGTCGATTGATCATGTGAGTCTCCGGTCCGGTGGTCGTTGGGCCGTTCTTCCGCAAGATGTCACACCGCCACCCAGGCGGCAAAAGCAGCGGGACAGGACGCGCTGCCCTTGTGATACGGATGGCGCGCCCGCAGGATACGCGCGTGAATCCGGCATTTGCATGGGCCGTTGCCGGCCTCGTACTCCTCCTGGGCAGTGCGGTGTTCCGCCTGGGCGGACGCGGTATCGAAGTGATCGCGGGTGGGCTCACCCCGGTGGAATGGCTGGCGCTGCTGCTGCTGACCGTGGTGTTCGTGGTGGGTGAGGGCTACTTCGCGCTCGCGCGGAAGTGGGTCCCACGAACGCTGGGTCGGGCGGCTGCCCTGCGTGCCGAGCCGCGACTGCTGCCGCGCCTGCTAGCCCCCTTCCATGCCATGGGCCTCGTGTTCGTGCCGTGGCGCACCGCGCTGCGACACTGGGCGGGCGTCGTGGCAATCGTTGCCGCAGTCCTGATCGTGCGCGCATTTCCGGATCCCTGGCGCGGCATCGTCGACTTCGCTGTTGCCGCAGCGCTCGCAGTCGGCGTGATCGCGCTGCTCGCCCGTGCGGGCCGCCATCCGGACCCGTCCTAGACCAGCTCCAGCGTTTTCTTCCCTGTCGCGGCCTGGTGGATGTTGGTCGTGTGCGCGCGGATGCGACGGTACTCCGTCAACAGCGTCGTGAACACCAGGCTCAGGTTGGCGTCCACGTACCCTTCGGTCATGCGCTGCAGGTGCTCCTCGCGCAGCGCACGCACGCGGTTGGCGATCGCGTCGTTGGCAGCGCGCGCATCGGCGTCGGGAATCGTGGTCCGCTCGGCATAGGCCTCGCTCACGCGCCGCAGGTAGGATGCGACGTCGTCGTGCAGCGCCAGCAGCTCCTCGCGCGGGCCGTCCGGCAGCGGGATGTTCATGTCCCGCAGCCGGAGGAAATTCTTCAGGACGCTCGCCAGCCGGTCGCTGATCGACTCGTACTCGTGTGCGATGCGGAACTGCTGCCGTCCCTCCTCCGCCACGGAGTACGGGACGTTGGCGTCCAGCACTTCCGTCAGGAACTGCACGATCTCGCGCTGCACGTTGTCGAGGATCTCCTCGCGGTGGAATGCCTTCTGGATCAGCTCCTCGTTCTGCGGGTCCTCGAACGCGATGGTCCGTACCCAGTCCATCATCCGGAGCGGGCCCTGCGCCATCTGCACGACCTCGCCGCGACTCTGCTCGACACCCAGCACGGGTGAGTCCACGCCGCGCGCATCCAGGTGCAGCAGGCGCGTGACTTCGCGATGCTCCGGCTCCGGCACGATCCGCTCGAGCAGCCGGGAGTAGCGGGGCAGGAAGGGCAGGAACAGCAGGGTGTTCAGTACGTTGAAGCCCGTATGCGTCAGGGCGATGCCGGCCGTTACCACCGTGGCAAAGACCAGCGGCGCGGTCGTATCGAGCGAGACCAGCATCGGGTTCAGGCCGTGGATCGACTCGATCAGCCCGGAGACGATGCGGATGTACCACTGGAAGATGGCCGTGATCCAGAGTACGCCGAACACGTTGAAGAGCACGTGACCGTATGCTGCGCGCTTCGCCTCGGTGTTTGCGCCCAGCGACGCGAGCACGGCCGTGATCGTGGTGCCGATGTTCTCGCCGAGCACCAGTGCGGCGGCCGTCGTGAACGGGATGACGCCGGTGGAGGCGAGCCCGATCGTGATGCCCAGCGTCGCCGAGCTGCTCTGTACGATCAGGGTCAGGATGCAGCCGACCAGGACCGCGCGCAGCACCCCGAAGTAGCTGTCGGCCCGGAACCAGGCGAAGGCGTCGATGAACGCCTGGTTCTCGGCCAGGGGGGCAAAGCCGTCCTTCATCAGCTCGAGGCCGAAGAAGATCATGCCCAGCCCCATCACGGCCATGGCGATGAAGCGCGGCCGGTCCTTGCGCGTGAACAGGTAGACCAGCGCACCGACGCCGAGCAGGGGCAGGCCGTAGTCGCCGATGTTCAGCACCAGGATCCAGCCGGTGATCGTCGTGCCGATGTTCGCGCCGACGATCACGCCGATCGCCTGGTGGAGCTGCATCAGCCCCGCGTTGACCAGCCCGACGACGATCACGGTCGTCACGGACGAGGACTGGACCAGCATCGTAACCAGCGTACCGGCGCCGACCGCGAGCACGCGGTTGTCGGTGACCAGGCTGATCAGCCGGCGCAGGGAATTGCCGGCCACGGCCTGCATTCCCTCCGACATGTACTTCATGCCGAGCATGAAGATGCCCAGGCCGCCGATCACTGCCATGACGATGGGAAGGGCGGTGGCGAGAACTGCAGTCACGAATGGTCTCTGATACGGGTCAGCAGGGTCGCACGCCGGCGGCAGACCGGCCCGGAAAGCTGCGTGACGTGGCCGTTACAATCAAGCATCGATTGTAACGACCGTTGTCTGCGGGCTCAGCGGTCAGGTCGGAATCCAGAGCAGGACGACCTGGTCCACGCGGATGTCGGTGCGGTCCAGCGGGATCCGGTGGCTGGTCACCCGCTCCGCGGCCTCATTCCAGCGATCGGCGATCGCCTGCAGCTCGTCGGCGAGGTCCTGCTCGAGGTCTGCGATCCCGGCCTCGACGTCCTGCGCCTTGCCCCTGGCACTTTCCAGCCGCTCCTTCGTGCGGACCGTCGTGGAGCGGCGGGAGGCGAAGCCGGACAGGCTGCGGGTGCTCCGGCGGCCGCCCAGGAACATGGAGAGCAGCGCCCCGGCCCCGGCGACCAGCTCCTGCTGCGAGCGGGACCGCGTGTCCACGTCCAGCTCCTGGACCCGCCGCTCCGCGTCGCGCAGCCGCTGCTGCAGGCGTGCGACCTTCTGCTCGTACCGGTCGCGCAGCTTTGCGGCTTCCGCGTCCGCCTGCTCGTCGGCAGCAGCGCGGCAGCGCTCGACGAACGCGCGTTCGTCCTCCCCCACGCGCGCGTACAGCTTCAGCTCTTCGTTGCGCAGGATCTCGATGCTGCGCTCGCGGTAGAGCCACTCCTCGAGGTCGCGCTGCAGGTCGCGGTAGAACGACGCCTCGCGCACGCCGGCGTCGGGGATCACGTACACGACGTCCTGCGGCGGCTCCGTCCGCAAGTCACGGTCGTCGTAGTCGACGCTGCGGGCGTCGGCGGCCCGCATGTGGGGTGAGAGCGGATACCACACGCACTCCCACGTCTCCGTGTGGTCGATGCCCGACGCGCGGTCGTCGAAGCGGAGGTGCACGCGCGCCGCGACTGCGGCCTCCATGCGTCGGCCATTCGCGCGCGCACCCAGCTCCGCGGCCCACGGAGCGGCCGGATCCAGGTAGCGCACGGGCACCGATGCCGGCGGCGCCGGTGCGACCACGGCGGCGTCGTGATGGTCCTCGCGCGCGGCAGGCGTTGCGCCGGAAGGTGCGGCACGCGACGCGGCCGGCGCGCGCACGTCGCCTGAGGCAGACCCTGCTGCCGGCGCCGGGACGTCGCCTGCGGCCGCCGCCACGCCGCCCGGCCGCGCCGGCATGGCCTTGTTCGTTCCGGCGGCGATGCCCTGCATCAGCCGTTCGATCTCGACGCGCGTGAGCGGGCCACGGAGGTACGACATCGCCCAGCGCGTGGTGAACCGGCGCGGCGCGCCGCCGCGGGTGGTGTGCAGCAGGAACTGCCGCTTGCCGAGTCCGCCGATCGCCGTTGCGAGCGCACCGAGGTCCGTGTCGCCTGCCGCCGCACGCATGCCCTCGACGATGCGGTCCTTGTCCCGCTCGGTCTGCAGCCGACCGATCATCCAGGTGCCCGCGTTGGACATCGCCTTGTAGTCGAGATCGACGGGGTTCTGCGTGGAAAGCACCAGTCCGACGCCGTGCGCGCGGGCCTGCTTCAGGATCGTGAGGATCGGCTTTTTCGACGGCGGCTCCGCTGTCGGCGGCGCGAAGCCGAACACCTCGTCCATGTAGACGAGCGCCCGCAGCTCGCTCGTGCCGGGCTGACGTCGCATCCAGCTCACCAGCTTCGACAGCAGCAGCGTCACGACGAACTGCCGCTCGGCGTCCGACAGGTGCGCCAGTGTCACGATCGCGCCGCGCGGCCTGCCATCGGCCGTGAACAGCATGCGCTGGATGTCCAGCGGAGCGCCCTCGAGCCACGTTGCGAACGCGGGCGAGGCGAGCAGGGCGTTGAGCTGTATGGCGAGTGCCATCCGCTGGTCGGCGGGGAAGAACGTGTCGAGGTCGAAGACGCCGAGCTTGCGGATCGGCGGACTGGCGACCTGCGCGACCAGCGTGGCGAGGTCGATCGGCTCGCCGGCCTCCCACGCACGCGCGACCAGGTTGGACAGCAGGATGTGCTCGCGGCCGGCCACCGGGTCCGCCGGCCGATCGATCAGCGTGAGCACACCGGATACGAACGCCTCGATCTCGTCGGCGCGCGCTTCCGCGTCCGCGTCGGGGGAGGGTTCCAGCGCGCCCAGCACGTTGAGCGGCACGCCGCTGGTCGAGCCGGGCGTGTAGATCGCGAGATCTGCCGCGTCCTTGAGCGTCTGCATGCGTGCGCCGTCGATGCCCCACGACGCGAGGCCGTCGCGCCAGGTGCCGGCGGCCTTCGTTGCAGCGTCGGCGCCCGGCGTCCCCGCGGTGTCGACCCACGGCTGGAAGTCGGAGGCCTGCAGGCCGGGGAAGTTGAGCAGCAGGTTGCCCATGTCGCCCTTGGGGTCGATGACGAGCACGGGGACCTGCTGCAGCAGTGCTTCCTCGAGCAGCACGACGCCCAGGCCGGTCTTGCCGGACCCGGTCATCCCGACGATCACGCCGTGGGTGGTCAGGTCGGCGGGATCGATCTCGATGCGCGTGTCAGTGCGCTGTGCGGCGTCGTCCAGCGCCGCACCGAGCCACAGCACTCGTTGTGAGCTCAACGCGTTCGTCTCCTACCGGTTGCGGTTCGTGGGGCGCTGTGCACCGTTCTGCACCGGCTCGACCGCGGTCCCGGCGCGCTCGCCCGGCCGCGCCATGTCCAGCTCCGTCCGGAACCGGATCGCATCGCCCGCCTGGCCCGTCGCCGGTGCGACGGTCTGCGGCGGGGCGTCGAGCAGCGGCAGCTCGCCCGACGGGATCTCGTCACCATAGAGCGCGAGCGAGCCGAGACGCGCGTAGTTGATCGCCAGGCCGAGCACGCGCACGGCTTCCTGGTCGGCGTGGAAGCCCATCGAGTTCTCGGCTTCGATGAAGTCGGTCAGGAACTGCGCGCGCTTGTGGTATGTGCGGGCCGCAGTCAGCCGCTGCGCGTCCAGGTTGTTCGCGGCCTCGGCGCGGATCGACTTCGCAAGATCCAGCACCGCGTCGATCGCGACGTTGCGCATCTGGTACGTGCGATCCTGGATCGTGTGCACGCGCGCGGACAGCTCCTCCTCCGTCCAGCGGTGGCACGTCTGGCAGGCGTTGTTGATGTTGAGCAGAGGGCTGCGCACCCAGTGGTCGCTCACCTTCATTGCGCCCGTGCGCTCGTACGGCATGTGGCAGTCGGCGCACATCACGCCGCTGCGGGCGTGCACGCCCTGCATGTACATCTCGAACTCGGGGTGCTGCGCCTTGAGCACACGCGCCTCGCTGATCGCGTGCGTCCAGTCGGTGAAACCGACCTCCTCGTAATAGGCCAGGATCTCGTCGGCACGCAGGCCGTTGGCCCATGGATAGGTGAGGCGCTTCTCGTCGCCCTGGAAGTAGTACTCCACGTGGCACTGTGCGCACACGAACGTGCGCATCTCCTGGCGTGTCGCGTCCGTGTTCACGTCGAAATCGTCCCGGCCGCGCGACGCCATGAACGTGCGGATGCCTTCCATGAAGCCCGGGCGTGTGACGCGCAACTCCATTGTCGCCGGATCGTGGCAGTCGATGCAGGCGACCGGATGCTCGGCGAGCGCCGCGGCTTCCTGGTAGGGCATCTGGTTGACCGCCTCGAACCCGGCGATCAGGTCGCCGTTGCCGGCATCGCGGTAGACCGTGTAGACCGAGGCATGACAGTGCAGGCAGGTGCCGGGCTGCTGCACCACGTTCTGCCGCTCCGTGAAGACCTGGTCGATGAACATGTAGGCGTGACCGCGCTCCTCGCGGAAATCCGTCGCGAACGCGTAGCCCGCCCAGAACTCGCGCAGGCGCGGGTCCTCCACGAGCCGGGAGGTCGAGACCGTGTCACGCGGATCGCTCGTCGTAGGGTGCTGCACCATGGCTTCACTGCCGCCGTAGCGCGTGCGCGTCATGTCCACGGTGCGCCGGTACGAGTCGTACTGCTGCGGGAAGTTCTGCCCCCAGATCGCGGGGTCCACGATCGAATCGTTCAGCTCGACGACGCGGTAGAACGGATTGCGCGCCTCCTGCTGCCGCTCGAAGATGTTCGTCAGCAGCGCCGCGAGCCCGAGCGTAACGACCGCCGCGATGACCGCCGCACCCACGATCCACCACGCCGGGACCCTGCGTCCACGTTCCTCGCGCTCAGCCATGTCCGCTCCTCGTTCGATGCATGTTCATCCTGAAATCCTCCGACGCCCGGGCTGCGCTCCTCAGCGGACCCGGTGCCCCACGTAGCGGTGGCAGCGTGTGCATTCGACGCCGTCCGCGCTGGTGACGTGCCGTACCTCGTCCGGCGGATCGTCGTCCCCCGCCTGCATGCCTGCGGCGATCGACTCGTGGCAGTAGCGGCACGCGCCCTCGGTGACGTCGTGGTTCGCCGGCGTGATGCGCAGCGGGTACGGGAAGTTGCCCGTCGTGAAGTAGAAGCTGTGCCAGAAGCCGTTGCGCGCCTTGACGACGTACTTGGGGATCGTGCTGTGCGGCGTGTGGCAGTCGTTGCAGGTCGCGACCGCCCGGTGGCTCGACTTGAGCCACGCGCTGTAATGCTCGTCCATGATGTGGCAGTTTGCGCAGGCGGCGGGATCGGTGCCCAGATACGAGTAGCCCTTTGCATACACGAACGTGAAGCCGCCGAGGCCGATCGCGATGCCGATCAGCACCGCTGCCAGGATGATCAGCCAGCGTCCCGTTCGCACCAGGTCCACTCCCCGTTGTCGTCGATGCCTCTGCGCGCGTCGGCGTCGCGTTCCCGCGGGCGGGTGCTGCCGCCCACGCAACAATCGTACACGGGCCGGCCGCGTCCGGCGAGAGCGTGCGCGCTACCGCAGCCACTCCTGCGCGATCGCTGCACCCTGGTTCATGCCCTGCGCGCCGAGCAGCAGCACCAGATCGTCCGGCCGCGCAGCGGCCAGGACCTGTTGCACCGCGGGCCGGAGCTCGGCGGATTCCCGGAACCGAACACGTGCACGGCGGAGCGGGCGCAGAAAGGCGTCGTACTCCTCGTCGCTCACGCGATTGAGATGGTCCGCGACATCGCTGCTGCGGGTGACGACGAGCGATGCGTGCGGCATCCGGCGCAGCCAGATGGCGAGGGCCTCGGCGTTGTAGCGGTTGATGCGCGGGCCGCGTCGGCCGCGCACGGCCCACACGACGTGGACGTGCCCGGGCCGCAGCCGCTCCACGGTTTCGAACACCACGTTGACGCTTTCCGGGTGCCCCGCGGTATCGTCAAGGATCAGGGGGGCAGTTTTCAGGAGCTGCATCCGGCGACGCGGCGCCGTGAGGTCGGGCAGGACCGCTGCTGCCGCGTCCGCGCTCGCTCCTGCACTGAGCGCGAGCGTCGTTGCCAGCGCGACATTGATCAGGTTGGAGCGGCCGAGCAGTGACAGCTCGAGCGGCAGGCGAAACGGAGCGTGCTCCGCGCCGTCGATGCGCGGCACGGGACGGCGTGCATTCAGCACGAAGCGCGTGCCGGCGTGCGAGACGTGCACGTCCTCGATCCGCATCGCGGCGGTGCGCACGGCGCCGCAGGCGACGCCCGCCACGTCACGCTCCCGCACGATGCGTGAGACCGCGCGGTCCTCCGCATTGAACGCCAGGGGTGCGCCGGCTGCCAGGTGGTCGAAGAATCGCGTCTTGGACTCCACGTACGTGCGGAAGTTTCGGTGGAACTCCGCGTGCTCGAGCGGCACCAGGTTCGTGAACGCCCCTGCCTCGTAGCGAAGGCCGGCCACGCGCTGCTGCACGAGGGCGTGCGACGTCACCTCCATCAGCGCGACGTCACATTCTGCGTCCGCCGCACGCTGCAGCCACCGGTGCAGCAGCAGCGGCTCGGGCACGGTGTAGCGGCTCTCCTCCGCTGTCTCCGTACCGATCCGCAATCCGAGTGAGCCGATCGACGCGACCCGCACACCGCTGGCGTGCAGCAGCGCTTCCGCAATGGACAGCACGGACGTCTTGCCGACGGTGCCGGTGATGCCGAGCAGCCGCATCCGGCGTGCGGGGTGGCCATACCACGCGCCTGCCAGGCGGGCCGCGGCAGCGCGCGCATCGGGAACGTGGATGAGCGGAACCGGCGCGCGCTGATCCGACGTGCCGGGACCCTGAGCAACGATTGCGGCTGCACCCGCCGCCACCGCGTCTGCAATGAACGTTGCGCCGTCCACCTGTGTGCCCGGTATGGCGATGAAGAGCGCGCCGGGTGTCACCTGTCGCGAGTCCGTGACCACAGCCCGGATCATTGCGTCGGGTGCGGTCCCGGCCCGGATGCCGGCGTCGGCAAGAAGGCTGTGGAGCGGTCGCTGGTCGGTCATCGTCAACGGGTTGTGGGGGCGTCGGTGGCAGTCGGTCGCAGTCCGCGCGAGGTGAACCCCCCGAACTGCGTCGGCGCCGTATGGCAATGCCTGTTCCGCCGGTGTGCAAGCCCGGCCGCTTCCGACGTCCTCCCAGCAGAAGCACCCGTTCGGTGCCCGCGCGGAATCTCCGCCCGCGGCACCCAGGCCTCAGCAGGGAGGTTCCCGTGAAAGCCCTCGTACTGGTTCCGCTGTGCGCACTGCTCGCTGTCGCGGCAATCGGTCAGCGGACGATCGTGGTCACCGGCGTCGTGAGCGACGCATCCAGCGGCGTGCCGCTGGCCGGTGCCCAGGTGACGACCATGGAGACCGGGCATGGCACACTGGCCGGGCGCGACGGCGCGTACCGGCTCGAGCTGCCGGAGCGCCTGCGCGGCCAGTCGGTCACGGTGCAGGCGCACGCCATCGGCTTCGAGCCGGTACGTCGCAGTGTCATGCTGGCGGGCGACAGCATGCGCGTGGACCTGTCCGCGCAGCCCTCGGCTGAGGTGGTCGAAGCGATGCCGCTGCGCGAGGACGTCGCAGGCAAGGAGCTGCGCCAGGAGTCGCGTGCGCGGCACGCCGGCGATGCCGCTGCCGCCGCGGTACTCGCATCGCCGCAGGCCAGCGCCACGCCCGGCCCGCCACCCGCGCCGCCGTACCGCATGCCGCGCGAGCCGTGGAACACCGAATCGTACGCCGCAATCGACGAGAACGCGTTCCTTTCGGTCGGCGCCAACCCGCTGTCCACGTTCTCGATCGACGTCGACCGCGCCTCGTACAGCAACATCCGGCGCTTCCTGAAGGATGGACAGCTTCCGCCGAAGGATGCAGTACGCATCGAGGAGATGGTCAACTACTTCCCCTACAGCAATCCCGAGCCGCAAGGCGAGCATCCGCTGGAGGTGACCACCGAGGTGATGGCCGCGCCCTGGCAGCCGCGTCACCACCTGGTGCGCATCGGACTGCAGGCGCCGCGACTCGACATGGAATCGCTGCCGCCCAACAACCTGGTGTTCCTGCTGGACGTTTCAGGGTCGATGCTGTCGCCCGACAAGCTGCCGCTGCTGAAGCAGGCGATGCGGCTGCTGGTGAACGAGCTGCGGGAGCAGGACCGGGTCGCGATCGTCGTGTACGCAGGGAGCGCAGGCCTCGTGCTGCCGTCCACGCCCGGCAGTGAGAAGGACGCGATCATGGATGCGATCGAGCGCCTCGAGGCGGGCGGCTCGACCGCCGGCGGCGCAGGCCTGCGCCTCGCCTACGACGTCGCACGCCGCAGTCACCTGCGCGATGGAAACAACCGGGTCATCCTGGCGACGGACGGCGACTTCAACATCGGTGTCTCCAGCGACGCGGAGATGGTCCGCCTCATCGAGGAGCGCCGCGGGCAGGGCACATTCCTCACGGTGCTCGGCTTCGGCACGGGCAACCTCAAGGATTCCAGGATGGAGGCGCTCGCCGATCACGGGAACGGCAACTACGCGTACATCGACGGCCTCGACGAGGCCCGCAAGGTGCTCGTCGAAGAGCTGGGGGGTACGCTGCTCACGGTGGCCAGGGACGTGAAGCTCCAGGTGGAGTTCAATCCGGCCCACGTGCGTGCGTACCGGCTGATCGGCTACGAGAACCGACTGCTCGCGGCGGAGGACTTCGACGATGACCGGAAGGATGCGGGTGAGCTGGGGGCCGGCCACACGGTGACCGCGCTGTACGAGGTCGTGCCGGTCGGCGTGGACAACACGGTCGAGGTGCGCGAGCCGGCCGAGCTGCGCTACCAGCAGCGCCAGCGTGCAACGGACGGTGGTCCACGCGCGGGGTCATCTGAGCTGGCGTGGGTCAAGCTGCGCTACAAGCGACCCGCGGAGGAGGTCAGCCGGCTGCTCGAAGTGCCGGTGCGCGCGTCCACGTGGCGTGGCTCCGATGACATGCGCTTTGCCGCGGCGGTCGCCGCGTTCGGCATGCTGCTGCGCGATTCGGAGCACAGCGGCAGCGCAACGTACGCGGACGTGATCGCACTGGCTCGCGCTGCGCTCGGCACGGATCCGAACGGGTATCGTGCGGAGTTCGTGCGGATGGTGGAGCGCGCGCGGGAACTCGGGGCCGTTGCTGCGGATGGCTCGTAACACGGGCGAACGTGACGGCGCGCTTCTTTCATCGCGCCGGGCGCATGTCCTGTTTCCCTCACGCCGTCCCGCGCGGCGCGACCATCGCGCTGCTGATTGGCGCACTCTCCGGCTGCGACGGCAGCAGCGGCGGCGTCCCCGACGCGGGGGCGCCTGCCGCAGCGCCGGACACGGAGGACCCGGTCGCGGCGTTGCGGGCTGCCCATGATGCGGCCATTGCCCTTGCAGATTCCGTGGAGGCGCTGCTGCGCCCGGTGCCCCTGCTCACGCCCGGCGAGGAGGCGGCGCTGCGGACGTCGAATGCGGCGCAGCTCGCGCGGGCGCGTCGCCTCGGTGAGCACGTAGCCGACTCCGCCTCGCTGGAGCGGCTCATCGGTGCCGGTGCGCTGGTCCAGCTGCAGGACTCGACGCAGTGGTGGGTCGTGCGCGAGCTGGATCACTCCCTCCCGTACGTGACGCCGGACGTCGTTCTGCTGCTCGAGCAGATCGGCAGGCGATTCCAGGACGCGCTCGGGGCGATGGGGTTGCCGCGCTACCGGCTGGAGGTGACGTCCGTGCTGCGAACACCGGCAGGGCAGGCTGCACTGCGCGAAGGAAACGTGAATGCTGCAGCGGGCACGAGCACCCACGAGTACGGCACCACGCTCGACATTGCGTACGAGAGCTACGCGGCGCCGCTCGTCGATGCGGCTGCAGGTGCGGGAGAGGTCGAATGGCTGGCGGAGCGCATCCGCACGCTTGCGATGGAGCGCGTCGCGGCGGTGAAATCGCGCGAGCTGCAGAAGCTGCTGGGCGGGGTGTTGCGCGACATGCAGGCGGAAGGGCTGCTGCTGGTGACGCTGGAGCGGCAGCAGCCGGTCTACCACCTGACGGTCGCGCGCTCGCTCGCCGACGGCTGAGCGGCGCGCCAGCAGCGCTGTGATCACCCGGAGAACACGCTGCGCCAACCGCAGACAGATCGCCCGGCTGGTACGTTTTCTGCGCGTTTACATCGCAGGCATCGGCAGCAGAATCACCCGGGAAAGCAGTGATGAGCACGACGGCGGTCGAAGGCGGCGGGCGGTGGAGCAACGGCGTCGGTGAGCGGACTCGCAGCACGCGGTTGCACCTCATACGAGGGGATCGCCCCCGTGAGCAGGAGGAGGGCCGTCGTTTCCTGATCATCGCCAGTGCGAGCCGTTCCATCTCGCAGGCGACCTCGCTGTCGGAGGCGCTTGCTTCCATCACTTCGGCGCTGGTGCCTGCGCTGGCCGATCGCTGCACCCTGCATGCGACGCCGCGACGCGGGGATCCGGGCGGAATTCCGGGTGCCCGGTCGCTGCGGACTTCGTCCCTGCCGGAAGGTCATCCGCTTCGTGAATGCGCGCGCCGCCGACAGTCGATGATCTTCTCGACGACGTCGACGGCGCTGTTGCGCAAGCTCGATCCCTGCCCGGCGGACGCGGCGCCGGCGCTGGGCGGGTGTGTGCACGCGCTGCTCACGCCGATCGTGCTGGATCGACGCGTCATCGTGCTGACGCTGCTGCGGGGTTTTGCGCGCGGCAGCTTCGACGCGGACGATCTGCTGGTGGCCGAGCTCGCCATGAGCCGGCTGCCCACGGTGCTTCGGCGCGAGGGCATGCGGTTCCACGGCTGAAGCTGCGCCGGCCACTGCGTGCGGCGCCTGGTGCGCCGTGGTCTCCCGATTCGTCCATCCGGCCGCGCCGCGCCATCCAGGTCCCGTAGCTCGCCGGCAGGTATTCTCGCCTCTTTCTGTCCCGCCCCACCACACCCGGCCGCCCGCCCTGAAGGATTTTCGGGACGGCGGTCGTTGTGCATCGGCGACCGATTCTCGATACTGTGAGCGATTCGTACCGGCTCCACCGAGGATGATGCCGAAACTGCACCGATGCGGGCGCTGCCTGCCCGCTTTCGTTCTTTTGCTGGTCGTGTGCGCCCCACCTGCCGCGGCGGGCGCCGTGGACTCGTCCGTGCTGCACGCGCGGCTCGAGGCCTCGACGCCTGCCCCCGACGACACGCTCGTCGCCCCGCTGGATTCGGTCCGCCTGGAGTTCAGCGCGGCTGTCTCGGCCGATCTGACGCGCCTGCTGCTCGTCGGGCCGCAGGGAGACACGACCGTGCTGTCGGCCGGACAGGCGGGTGATGGCAGCGTGATCCTGGCGCCGCTGCCTCTGCTCCCCCCCGGCGCACACGAACTGCACTGGCGCACCACGTCGGCCGACGGCCACGTGCTCGAAGGCACGATCCCGTTCGTGGTCGGCCCGACTGCGGCCCGGGCGATGGAGGAGCCGGCGTCGGCCGCACCGGACAGCGCGCCCGTTGCAGCGACCGGCGGCAATGTACCCGGTGCCGCGCCGGAGGTGAGCGAGGCTGCGCCGGCGAATACCCCGGCGCTGCTGCCGCTGCTGCGCGCGCTGGGGACCCTGCTGCTCCTGGCACTGGCGGGCGGGCTGCTGTTCGCGTCGCGCGCCGAGCAGGCTGCGGCGGCGCTGCTGCCCACGCTGCGCTGGCTGGCCATTGCGGCCCCGATCGCGATCGCGGCCGAGCTCGTCACGTGGACCACGCACGTGGCCGGCAGCCTCGACCTGGCCGGTTCTCTGCAGCTCGCCACCGGCCGCGCGCTGCTTGCGCGCATCGTATTCGCGCTCACGGCCGCGCTCGTGCTGCTGCTGCTGCGCTCGATGCGCGGCGCGGCGGTCGTCGCGCTCGTCGCTGTGCTGGCTGGCGGCTCACTCGGCCATGCCGGCGCGATTGCCCCCGCGGTCTCGGTCCCGCTGCGGGCTGTGCACATGGCCGCCGCGGCCGTGTGGCTCGGCGGACTGCTCGCGCTGGGCCTCACATTGCGAAACACCCCCGCGCAGCGCTCACTCCTGACTGCGGTTTCGACGGCAGCGCTCGCGTCATTCGTGGTGGTGGCGCTCACCGGCGCCGGGCAGGCGCTGCTGCTGCTCGGCTCTCCCGCCGCACTGCTGCAGACGACGTACGGCCGCATCGTGCTCGTGAAGGCGACGGGGCTGCTGCTGCTTGCTGCGTTCGGATACCTGCATCGCCGCATGATCGCGGTCGTGCCAGAGGGTGGTGACGCAAGCGCGCTGCGTCGCTCGGTCACCGTGGAGACACTGGTCTTCATCGCGCTCATCCTGGTGTCAGGCGCGCTGTCGTTCGCGCAGCTACCCGAATGACAGAGACCGTCGATCACAGGCGTGTTGCGCTGACATCATTCTTCATCGGCATCGCGGCGGGCATGTTCGGCGGACTGCTCGGCGTGGGCGGCGGCGTGATCATGGTGCCGCTGCTGACCGGAGTGGCGGGACTGACGCAGCACGAAGCGCACGCGGCGAGCCTTGCGGGTGTCGTGGTCACCGGGCTGGGCGGCGCGTTCACGTACGCGGCCGACAACGCGTTGGATCTGCGTGTCGCAGTGGTGCTTGCGTCCGTCGCAGTGCTCGCGACCTTTGCGGCCGCATCCTACGCCTCGCGCGTTCCAGCCATGCGGCTGCGTGCCGTGTTCGGCGGATTCCTCATCTTCGCCGCCGCGCTGCTGATCGCGAAGGACGAGCTGCTCGGGCTCCGCGCGCCGCAGGGCTCGCTGAGCACGGTCTTCCTGATCGGCACCGGTCTGTTCGTCGGTGTCGCATCCGGCCTGCTCGGCATCGGCGGTGGTGCCCTCATGGTCCCGCTGCTGGTGATCGGTCTCGGCATGACCCAGCACGTGGCGCAGGGCACTTCGCTCGCCGCCATGATCCCCTCGGGCGTGAGCGGCACGATCGCGCATCTGCGCACCGGTGCGCTGCGACGTGATGCGGTGCTCGGGCTCGCGCCGGGCATCATCCTCGGCTCCTGGGCAGGCGGGCGGCTCGCCCTCGGAATGGCCTCCGGCACCCTGCAGCTCGTGTTCGCCGTTGCACTCACACTCCTCGGCATCCAGTACCTTCTCGGCCTGCGCCGTGCGCGCAGGGCCCGGCTCTCATGACGACGTCCACACTCGTGCAGCTCATCGGCGGTGCCACCCTGCTCATCGTGGGAGCCGAGCTGCTGGTCCGCGGCGCAAGCCGCCTGGCACGCATGCTCGGCATCACGCCGCTGATCATCGGTCTCACGGTCGTTGCATTCGGAACCAGCGCGCCGGAGCTCGCGGTATCGGTCAATGCCGCGTTCAAGGGCCAGGCGGACATCACCGTAGGCAACGTGGTCGGCAGCAACATCTTCAACATCCTGGTGGTGCTGGGCCTCGCGGCGTCGATCGCGCCGCTCACCGTTGCGCAGCAGCTCGTGCGGGTGGACGTGCCGCTCATGATCGCCGCATCGTTCGTGCTGCTGCTCCTCGCACTGGACGGCCACCTGACCCGCTTCGACGGGTTCGTGCTCGTCAGCGGGATGGCAGGCTACCTCTGGCTGATGCTGCGCCAGGGAAAGAAGGAGTCCGCCGCCGTCAAGGAGGAGTACGAGCGGCAGATCGCGACGGGCGAGGTGGAACGCATCAGCGCGCCCATGAGCATGCTGCTGGTCGCCATCGGTCTCGCCATGCTGGTCGTCGGCGCGAACTGGCTGGTGGACGCAGCAGTGGACATCGCGGCCGCACTCGGTGTGAGCTCCCTGGTCATCGGCCTCACGATCGTCGCGGGCGGTACATCACTTCCCGAAGTCGCGACGTCCGCGATCGCGAGCATCCGGGGCGAGCGCGATATCGCCGTCGGCAATGCGATCGGCAGCAACCTCTTCAATATCCTGGCTGTCCTCGGGATCACGACGATCATCGCACCGGGAGGGATCAGCGTTGCGCCCGCAGCCGTGAATTTCGATATCCCGTTCATGATCGCGGTCGCGATCGCATGCCTGCCGATCTTCGTGCATGGGCATGCTCTGCTGCGGTTCGAGGGGCTGATCTTCCTGCTGTACTACGTGGCCTACACGGTCTACCTCGTGCTCAAGGCCTCCGAGCACGATGCTCTGCCGGAGTTCAGCCTCGTCATGCGCTTCTTCGTGGTTCCGCTCACACTTCTTACGCTGGTCATCATCACCATCCGGGTCATCCGACAGGGACGGCGGGAACGGCGGGAGCTGAGCGCGTAACGCGGCTGCCTGATCCGACACGGTGAATGGGGGTCGAACGAGCAGCGATCCCGCACGGTGACGGGAGCTGAACGTGCAGCCGGCTCGAGAATCGAAGGGAAACGGCCGGGTCGCATGGACCCGGCCGTTGTTCCGTTCACTGCACGACGTTGCTCAGCGTGCGTGCGGACGCCGCTACTTCTGCGCCTGCTCTGCCGCACGCCGGTTCACGTCCACGCGGATGCGACGCGGCTTTGCCTCTTCGCGCTTCGGCAGCACGATGTGAAGCACGCCGTCATCGAACGTGGCGCGGATGTTCTCGACGTCCACGGCACGGGCCAGCGTGAAGCTGCGCTCGAAGCGACCGTACCGGCGCTCCACCACGTGCCAGTTCTCTTCCTTCTTCTCCTGCTCGGCACGCTTCTCGCCCGAAATGGTGAGCATGCCGTTCTCCACGCTGATGTCCACGTCATCGGGGCGCACACCGGGCAGCTCCGCCTCGACGATCACCTGCTCGTCGTTCTCGCGAACGTTGATGGGCGGTGCCCAGACGAGGTTCTCGCCCGTGCCGCGCGGCCAGTTCACGGATTCCAGCAGGTCCTGCATTTCGCGGCGGAGGTTGAACACATCCGGTACCGAACCCCAGCCATTGGCACGACGTGTGGTTGGCAGCATAGGTTCCTCCTCTGAAGCGACTGATGTCATATGCGAGCGCGGCCGACAGCGCCGCTCCGCACCCGTGAAGGCCTGCAGTCAGCGTGCCGCAAGTGGTTGTCAGTCAGGCATATGAAGCTGCCATGAAAGCAGTGGGGGCGGCACCGGACAGCGCAGTTCTGACAGGAGGCTCAGGTATGGTACAGTCCCGCGGTATTCTGCTGATCCTGGCGCTCGTGGCGGCAGGTGCGTGCGCAGAACCCGATCAGGCAACACAGACTCCGGCAGGCACGCCGACAGCGGAGCAGGCGACGCCCGAAGGCGCGCCGGCCGCCGTCAGCGAGACGCCGGAGGACTCCGCCATCTTCGAGCGAACGGTGGCGTGGGTGCGCGAGAGCGGATCGGACACGCTCGGGATCGGGGAGCTGACCGCCGCAATCGGCCAGCGCTTCGTCGGGGCGCCGTACACCCCGGGGCTGCTCGAGGTACCGCAGACGGAACAGCTGGTCGTCAACCTGCGGGAATTCGACTGCGTGACGTACGTCGAGCAGATGCTGGCGATCGCGAGGTCCGTGGCTGCGGGGGAGCCGACGTATGCGCGCTTCAAGGACGAGTTGCGACACATCCGCTACCGGGGCGGCGAGCTCACGGGGTATCCGAGCCGGCTGCACTACTTCAGCGAGTGGATCAGCGACAACGACGCCAAGGGCGTCGTCGAGAACATCACCCGGTCGCTCGGCGGCGTGCGCGATACGACCGGCATCGACTTCATGACGCAGCACACGGAGTCGTACCGGCAGCTGGCCGATTCGGTGAACCTGCAGGCGATCCGCGAGAAGGAGGCGGAGCTCTCGGCATTCCCGCGCTTTGCGGTGCCCGAGGCAGCCATCGGCAACGTTGCCGAGGGTATCCGCAACGGCGACGTGATCGCCGCGACCAGCACACTGCCCGGGCTCGACATCGCGCACACCGGCCTGGCCCTGTGGGTCGACGGCCGGCTGCACCTGATGCATGCGCCGCTGGTGGGGAGCGTGGTCGAGATCAGCGAGGTGCCGCTGGCGCAGCGCATCCAGCGCATCGAGGCGCAGGACGGCATCATGGTCGCGCGGCCGCAGGCGCCGGAGGGCGCGGCGCGCTAGCGGGAGCCGGTCAGGACGACTGCGGCGGCCGCCCCGGGACGTCCACCGCCGCAGTGCGGCGGCAGCCGGTGCACAGCACCCATGTGCGCCGGCGCACGTACGGCACGCCGCGCGCGGGCCGCACTTCCGACGTGGTGAGGGGTGCCTGGCAGACGGGGCACGCGATCACGAACCCCTTCGCGATGGAATCCGCGATCCGGCGGCGCTGCTCGGCGTCAAAGGTGCCGCCGGCCGAAGGTGACTTCTCCATCCCCTGAACGTAGGTGCTCGCGAGCGCGTCGGGTACACCGTCGTCGCCGAGCAGCGCATGCACGCGCCGGGTCCACCGGCGTGCGGCGCGGTGCGCGCCGTCGGCGAGCGCGAGGGTGGCGAGCTGCGCTGCGACGCGTGCGGCAGGGCGTCGCCTGCGCTGGAGCCTCGCCACCTCGTACGCCCAGCGCAGCAGCGTGTACGCGCCGCCCGTGTGGCCGGCGGCTCGCGCGGCGAGGCCGGCATCGGCGAGGGCACGGTACAGCGCGGCAGGTGGAAGCGGCCGGCGGCGCAGCAGCCGGCGCAGCGCCCGTGCGTCCCCGATCGGTATCGCGTCGAGGTACATGCGTGCTGCACGTCGCGCGAGCCGGAGGGAGTGCGGATGGCCGGCCGCTGTTTCCACGAGCACGCGAAGCGTGGCGTGTCGCGCGAGCACGGTGATGGTATCGTCTGCCGGTGCGGTCTCCAGGTCCCGCAGGGCCAGCTCGCCGGGGTAGATCTCACCCTGAACGTCCCAGAGCTCCTGTGGCCGCCGGCGCCAGTGCGGCGCCTGCGCATCCCGGCGTGCCTTTCCGGCGCGCGCGTCATCGATCATGGTGCCCTCCAGTTGGCAGGTAGGGCAAAGATGTCCGGTGCGTGCGGCGCAGCCCATGGCTGGATCGGCCAATCCGCGGGTGCGCGGCGGGACGCGTCGGGAATGGCGCACAGCCGTCCGAAATCAGGCGAAGCAGGGTGGCGCAATGGGTGAACGCGCCGATCGGAGCGGCAGCGCAGCGGAACCCGGTCGTGATTGCCGCCGGCGGCAGCGCGCATAGGTTCCCGTCCGCAACGCGCACATCAACGGAGGCCGGCCGCAGGGGATGAAGAAGTCAGAGGGTGTGCTGTTCGCGGCCGTCCTGATCGACATGCTCGGCTTCGGCATCGTGATGCCGGTGCTGCCGTTCTATGCGACGGCGCTGGACGCGTCGCCGCTCGAGGTCACCCTGATCATCGCGTCGTTCAGTGCGACGCAGCTTGCGGCCGCGCCACTGTGGGGGCGCGTCTCCGATCGGCGCGGGCGCCGGCCGCTGATCATTGCGGGGTTGTTCGCCTCGGCGGTCTCCTACCTGATCTTCGGCCTCGCACACTCGGTTGCGGTGCTGCTCCTGTCACGCATGGCGGCGGGCGCGGCAGGGGGCACGGTTTCGGTCGCGCAGGCCTACGTCGCGGATACGACGGCGGCGGAGGACCGGGCGCGGGGTCTCGGGCTGCTCGGCGCGGCGTCCGGGCTGGGCGTGATGCTCGGCCCCGCGCTCGGCGGGATGGTGAGCGGCTGGGGCGGGTACTCCGCGCCCGGCTTCGTCGCCGCGGGGCTGTGTGCAGCCAACGGCGTCGCCGCGATGGTGCTGCTGCCGGAGACGCGCGTGCGGCCGCAGTCGGAGGCGCACGAGACCGCGACGCTGCGAGGCTGGCTGCGCACGATGACGCGCATGCCGCTGCGGCTGCTGCTCTCGGTGTACTTCCTGGGGATCGCGTCGTTTACCGGGCTCACCTCGCTGCTGGCGCTGTATGCGGATGCGCGCTTCGGGCTGGACGCGCGCGACGTCGGCCTGCTGTTCACACTGTCGGGCGCGACGACGGTGATCGTGCGGGGCGTGCTGCTCGGCCGGCTGGTGCGGCGCTTTGGCGAGCCGTTCACCGTGCGCGTGGGACTGGTCGGGCTGATGGCTTCGCTGCTGGCGATGGCGCTGATCCCGCACGAGGCGTGGCTGTGGGGCGTCGCGCCGATGTACGCGTTCGGTGCGGGGACCCTGTTCCCTGCGCTCGCCAGCCTGGTCTCGCGCGCCACCGACGAGCACTCGCAGGGCTCCGTGCTGGGGGGCAGCCAGGTGGTCGGTGGCAGCGGGCGCGTGATCGGGCCACTCTGGGGCGGGTTCCTGTTCCAGCAGGTCGGCATCCGCAGCCCCTTTTTCTTCGGTGCGGCGGTGACCGCAGCGGCGTTGATCCTCGCGGCGCGGATCCAGCGGCCGGTCGGGCGGAAGGCCGTGCCGGAAGCGGAGCCGTCCGTGGAGGTGGATCCGGTGCGGGGGGACGACTGAGGGCTGGACCCCGGTGCCACTTGCGAGGAGCAGGTCGTGCGGATAACGTCCGCGCGCCCGCGTAAGTCCCTGTCGGAGGTCGAAATGGAGTTCGTTCCCGGGTTCATGGTCTGGATCGCGTTCGGTCTGGTTGCGCCGTTCCTCGTCCGCACGCTGTATCGCGCGGAAGGGACGACGAAATTCCTGACCTTCACGTTCGGCGTTTTCGGTGCATTCATCGGCGGCATGCTCGGCACGTCCGGCTACATCTTCCACGATCCGAATCCGCTGCGGCTCGGTGGAATGCTGGGCGCACTGCTCGGGGCGTCGTTCTTTTCGTTCCTGTATCACTTCATGGCACGGCACGCAGTCTGAGCAGCTCGCAGGGCCCGGACACACCAGGCGGCGCGGCGCCCGGCCCGTCGTTCGACTCGAACGACGACGAGGCCTGGGACCGCGCCGGCTGTTTCTGGTCGCTGCTTCGCTTCTCGATCGGCTGGACCATCCTGTACGCGATCATGGCGCTCGCCATCCTGCTCGTCGCGCTGCTGTCCCTCGCCCTCTTCAACTGACGCGAACATGCGTGCAGTGGTAATCACGCGCCCGGGCGGCCCCGAGGTGCTGGAGATCCACGACGTCCCCGACCCGCACCCCGGATCGGGGGACCTGCTCGTGCGTGTGCATGCGACGGCGCTCAACCGCGCCGACCTGATGCAGCGACGCGGCCGCTACCCCGCGCCGGAAGGGGCGCTGCAGCACGTGCCCGGGCTGGAGTATGCCGGCGTCGTCGAGGCGGTCGGCGGGGACGTCGAGGGCTGGTCGGCCGGGGAGCGCGTGATGGGGCTGGTCGGCGGCGGCGGTTACGCCGAGTACGTGACGGTCCCGGCGTCGCATGCGCTCCGGGTGCCGGCCTCGCTCTCACTCGAGCAGGCCGCGGCCATTCCGGAGGCGTACCTCACCGCGCACGACGCGCTGTTCACGCAGGGCAGGGCGACGGCACCGGAATGGGTGCTGGTGCACGCGGTCGCGAGTGGCGTCGGCGTGGCTGCGCTGCAGCTCGGCAACGCATTCGGCCTGCGCGTCGTCGGCACGTCGCGCTCCGCGTGGAAGCTCGAGCGAGTGCGCGCGCTCGGGCTCGAGCATGCGGTCGATGCGTCGCGGGGCGACGTCGCGGATATGGTGCGTGCTGCGACGCACGGTGCAGGCGTGGACGTCGTGATCGATCTCGTCGGCGGAGAATACCTCCGCGCCAATGTTGCGCTGGCGCGGCCGCGCGGGCGGATCGTGATCGTCGGACTGGTGGCCGGACGTGAAGCCGTGCTGGACATGGGTGCGGTGCTGTCGAAGCGGCTGCATGTCGTGGGCACTGCAATGCGATCGCGCAGCATGGAGGAGAAGGCGGAGGTCACGCGACTGTTCGCGTCCCGGGCGCTGGAACTGTTCGATCGCGGGCTGCTGTCGCCGGTGGTGGACGAGGTCTTCCCCGTGAGTCGGGTGAGGGAGGCGCACGAGAGGATGGAGACGAACGCCAACGTGGGGAAGATCGTGCTGGCCTGGTGACTGCGGGACCCGGCGTGCTACACCAGCATTGTCCGGGCGCACGCGGCGAGAGCCTCGCGTGATTCTACGCCCAGCTTGCGGTAGATGTTGTTCAGGTGGGTGCCGGCGGTGCGGGCCGAGATGCCGAGTCGCGCGCCAATCGCCTTGTTCGAAATCTGACTGTTGGCCACCACGAGCCGGACCACTGCCAGCTCACGCTCTGTGAGGTTGCCGGCACCGCGGATGCTGGTGCGCGGCTGCGGGCGGGCGTCGACTTCGCGGAACTGCCCGCGCACTTTTTCGAGCTCACGTCTTGCGCCGAGCCTCGTGAGTACGTCGTGGACGCGCCGCAGCTCCCGGATCGCGCCGTCGCGATCCCCGGCATCGGCCAGCCGGCCGGCGAACTGCCGCCGGACCCGCGCGGCGTCGTACACGTAGGGAACTGCCTCGAGTCGTTCCGCTGCGTTCTGCATCAGCACGGCGCCACGCGCTGCATCGCCGTTCAGCCACTGCATGAGTCCGTCGGCGGCGTCCGCCCATGCGAGTCCGAGCTCGTGGTGGAGTGCACCGGCCTCGCGGCGCAGACGCTCGGCGAAGGGGCGGCACTCCTCGACGCGGTGCATCTGCAGGTACGCTTCTGCAATGAAGGGCAGCAGCCGGTGCACGGCCCAGGCGCGGAACGCCGTATGGTCGACGACTGCGAGTCCCCGCTTTCCCGCTTCGATCGCCTGCTCGTACTCGCCGCGTGCCAGGTGCAGGCAGGCACGACCGATGGCCACGGGCACGAGGCTGTGTATGTCCCGTGCTGACGAGTGGTCGTCCGCGCGCGCCACTCGTGCGGCCTCCGCAATGTACGCCGCGGCAGTGTCGAGCTCGTCGCGGCCGGTGTAGATGAGTGCGGTCCACACCAGCACGCGCGGCAGGAGCGCGCGCAGCTGCAGGTTGCGGGCGAGCCCGATCGCGCGCTCGCCGACGGCGAGTCCCCTGTCCCATTCACCGCTGCCGTAGCAGTACTCGATCAGCAGCTCGAGCGCCGCAACACGAAGAAAGGGCGATCCGACGTTCTCGGCGAGGCGGCCGGCGTCGTGAATGGCGCGCAGGGTGCCCGGGGCGTTGCCGGTCATGCCGTGCAGCACACCGAGCGCCCAGTGCACCGTGCATTCGAGGTACTCGTCACCACTGGCGTGCGCCAGCGCCAGTGCACGTTCACCGTGCTCGCGTGCGCGCTCGGGCGAGCCTGTCCAGATGTTGAGCTGCAGCAATGCCCGGTCGACGCGCGCCTGCAGCACGGGATCGCCGGGTCGTGCGACACGTTCGGTCGCGTCCTCCAGCGCATCCTCCGCATCACGCACCCGGCCGAGTGCATGCAGTGCGATCGCGCGTGCGACCTGGATCCGCGCCGCCAGGGGTGCTGCCTCGGGCGTGATGCTGGCCAGCCCGGCGTCGTACGATTCGATGGCCGTGTCCTCAGCACCCGACCAGAACTGAGCGAGTCCCGTGCGCCACCAGAGCCGCGCAACTGCAGCGTCGTCGCCGCGGGCGCGGGCCGCGCTGCGCGCACGTGCGAGCAGCTCCAGCGCCGACTCGAGTCCTCCCTGGCGCAGCCGGGCGCGCGCGAGATCCTCGAGCAGCACCGTGCGGAGTGCGTTGTCCGGGTCGACCGCTTCGACGGCAGCCTCGAGGTAGGACACCGCAGCGTCGTACGCATGACGGCGCAGGGCCGAACGGCCGGCCACGTGCAGGTAGCGGATGGTCCGCGCATCGCGTCGTATGCCGCCGCGCAGGAAATGCCTGGCCAGCTCGCTGGCGTACTCGTCCGCACGGCTGCCGTACGCCTGCTCGAGGGTTTCCGCGATGCGCGCATGCAGCAGGCGACGCCGGGCGAGGCCGACATCGTCGTAGAGCACGTCGCGTACGAGCGGGTGCTGCACGTCGTACACGGGCTCCAGCTCGATTACGGTCTGTTCGACCAGCGTCAACCGGCACAGCTCATCCAGCGCTGCGGCGAGGGACTCCTCTCCCAGTCTCGAGAGTGGAAGCAGCGTCGTGTAGCGCACCCGTGTGCCGAAAACGGCGATCAGCTCTGCCGTCTCCTGTGCCGGTGCGGAGAACGCGCTGCAGCGCACGCGCACCGCGTCCCGTACCGTGGCAGGTGGGTAGAGACGCAGGGTGTCCCAACCGGTCCATGCGCCGCCGCGCTGCGAAAGAGCACCGCTCATCACCAGCGTCTTCAGGATCTCGTCGATGAAAAATGCATTGCCGCGCGTGCGCGCGTGCAGGTCCGCCGCGAAGCTGCCTGACACGCTGCGGTCGACACGGAATGCGGCGCACACGACTTCGCGCGTGTCCGCTTCCGAAAACGGATCGAGATGTACTACCTCCAGCATGCCGCCGCGCCCGAGCGACTGCTCCAGACCGGCGAGCAGCGCCGCAGCGTCAGGCTCGGTCTCATTCACCGTCAGCACGACAGCGACACGGCGGTCCGCCGTGTGGCGGACCAGGAAGTGAAGCAGCTCACGCGACGCCACGTCTGCCCATTGCAGGTCGTCGATGGCGACGATGAGCGGACGCTCCGATGCCAGACGGCTGGCCAGCTCGACCATTGCCCAGAGAAGCTGCGCCGATGATTCGACCCGGCTGTGCACGGCGGAGCGCGGGGAAGGAAGGGACATCGGGAAGAGGTGCTCGACCTCGCGCTCGAGGCCGCGTACCAGGTGGTGCCGCTGCTCATCCGACAGCGAGCGCAGCAGGGGAACGAACGCGTCGCTGACCGGCGCGAACGGAACGTCGCGCTCCGCCGCGTACGCCTGCCCCTTCGCGACCGCACAGCCGCGCAGGCGGGCTTCCTCCAGGAAGGCATGCACGAGGCGGCTCTTGCCGACTCCCCCCGGGCCGGCAACGGTGAGCGCGCCACCGGCACCGCTCGACAGCCGCTGCAGGAGTGCCTGCCAGCGGGCGAGTTCCCGGGATCTGCCGACGAGTGGGAGACGCTCGAGCGTGGGCTGGATCGCCATGCGCGCTGCGGGCCGGAGGGATCTGCCTGCCCCGCAGTATTCGCCCGCGCCGCCGGTTGCACAAGGAAGACGACTACGTCATCCGGGCGCCATGCCTGCGTCGCGCGCGGGGTGACCCCGGATTCCGGCAGATCGCGGGATGCGCTCCGCCGGGCACGTGACTACACCCGCACCGGTGCGGCCCTCGTCGTTCAGCGGAGCAGGTCGACGTTCATGCCCTGGTTCTCGCCGTAGCGCATGACGCCGCGCAGCCCGCCGCGGAACGAGTAGGCCTCGTAGCCGGCGCGCTGCATCTTCTCGGCGAGGTAGGCGGTCTGGATGCCGTGAGCGCAGTAGAGGACGTAGGTCCTGTCCCTGTCGAGGCGGCGGAAGTCGCGGAGCAATTCCCACTCGTCGCGCTGCTGGGCGCCGCGGAGGTGCCAGGTGCGGTACTGGGCAGCGGGGCGGCAGTCGATCACGACGGCGTCGTCGGGGATCTCCTCCGTGAACAGGTACGACGCGGCGAGGTCCGACGCCGAGACGGCGCGTGGCTCGATGATGCGGCGCTCCGCGAGGGCCTTTTCCAGGACGGACGGATCGAGCTTGTCGTCTTCGGCGTCGACGCGCTCGACGCTCGCCGCGGTCACCGGCTTTCCCGGTGCGATCGCGCAGTATTCCTTGACCTGCTCGGACAGCGCGGCGGTGCCGATCGCGCGTGCGCGGTCGATGATCTCACCCTTGTCGAAGCCGATCAGCGGGCGGAACACCGGGAGGTCCGCGGCCGGCTCCAGCGCCCTGAGGTTGGTCAGCGTCTGCGAAGACACCTGCCCCACGGCCTCGCCCGTGACGATCGCCTGCGCGTTGAGCTCCGCGCCAACGCGAGACGCGGCGCGGTACATCAGCCGCTTGAGCACGACCTGCCAGTAGCTCGGCCGTGTCTTCTCACGCAGGTCGTTCACGACGTCGCCGAAATCGATCACGTGCAGCCGCGGCTGCGTGCCGTAGCTCCACTCGTCGCCGAGGAGCTTGGCGACCTGCACGACGGCGCGCTCGTAGGCGTCGCCGCCGAGGTTGCAGAATACGTAGTCGAGTGCGACGCCTCGCTTCAGCAGCAGCCATGCGGAAACGGCGGAGTCGTAGCCGCCGGACAGCAGCGCGACCGCATTGCCTTCGACGCCGATCGGCAGGCCGCCGGGACCGTCCACGCGCTCGCTGAAGAGGTACGCCTGCTCGTCGCGCACCTCGATCGAGACCGTGACCTCCGGGTTCCGCAGGCGGACGCCTGCGGCGCCCGGCCGCAGCGCGGCGCCGAGCTGCACCTCGATGTCACTGGATGAGAATTCGTGCGTGCCGGCGCGGTGCGCGCGCACCGCGTAGTGCCTGCCGGCGACACGATCGGCGAACAGCTCGGTACCTGCGGCCACGATGTCGTCGAGGCGTGCGGGGACGACGCGGTCTACGATCGACAGTGAGCTGATGCCGAAAACCCGGCTGAGCGGCATCAGCGCGGCGGGCGAGCTGGCGCGGACGTAGATGCGACCCCACACCGGGTCGACGGTTGCCTCGATGCCTGCAGTGCGCAGCGCGTCGCGCATGTTGCGGACGAGGCGCCGGATGAAGGCGGTGCGCGTACGGCGCGACTTGATCGTGAGCTCCGCCGCGAGGCGGACCAGAATGAGCGTCTGCTGTTCTGCCATGGTGACCCAACGATAACGGATCACCAGGGGCGGGTCACGGCTGCGCGCTAGTCCGGTTCGTCCGGCATCTTCCAGCCGAATCGGGCCAGGTCGATCCGTCCCGCGCGGTCGAACTTCACGCGCTCGCGCTCGAGCAGCTCACGCTGGAGCCGGTCACGGTGGATGCTGCCGCCCGGGCTGATCCCGCCACGACCGTTGACGACGCGCCACCAGGGGACCTCCATGTCGTCAGGCAGGGAGCGGAGCGCGGCGCCGACCGCGCGTGCTGCGCGGGGTCGCCCGACCAGGGTGGCTACTCCTGCGTAGCTGGTCACGCGGCCGCGCGGGATGCGTCGCACCGCGTGGAAGACTGCTGTTGCGAACGGCGTCATGCCGGGATCACCGCGCTCACGCACAGGATCTTCGGCAGGTAGCCGAACAGAACGTTCCAGCTCGCACCGCCGTCGCTGCTCGCGAAGAGCTGCCCGTTCGACGTGCCGAAGTAGATGCCCAGGGGATCGTGCGTGTCGTTCGACATCGCATCGCGCAGGATGGAGACGTAAGCGTGCGCCTGCGGCAGGCCATGGGTGAGCGCGCGCCAGGTGGAGCCGCCATCGTCGGTGCGGAACACGCGCAGCCTGCCATCGACGGTCGCGCGCATGTGGCTGGATTCTTCGGGGATCGTGAACAGCACGTCCGGGTCGCGGGGATCGGTGGCCAGCGCGTAGCCGAAGTCGCTGGGCAGACCTCCGGTGATTTCGGTCCACGAATCGCCGCGATCATCGCTGCGGTACACGCCGCAGTGGTTCTGCTGGTAGAGACGGTCCGGATCGGCAGGGTGCACGATCAGCTTGTGCACGCACTGGCCGAACGGCGGATAGCGGTCGGGCAGGAAGTCGGCGCGCGTGCCCTCGTTCTTCGGCGACCAGGTCGCGCCGCCATCGTCGCTGCGGTAGACGCCGCCCGCCGAGAGCGCGCAGTAGATGCGCTGCGCGTCGCGCGGGTCGTGCTGGATCGCATGCAGCGCCAGGCCGCCCCCGGCCGGCTGCCAGGACGTATTCGACTCGTGCTCGTTCAGCGAGTCGACGCCGCGCCAGGTCCCGCCCGCATCATCGCTCACGAACAGGCCCGCCGGCTCGATGCCGGCGTAGAGGCGCCGCGGTGTATCGGAGGTACCGGGCGCGAGAAACCAGATCGCCTGGAGGCCGCGCTCGTCCTGGTAGTGCGGTGCGCTCTCGAGCAGCGTCCATGTCTCGCCGAGATCATCGCTGCGATGCACGTGCGCGCCCCACACCTTGTGCGCGCTGGCGGCCCACAGCGTGCCCGTGCGCGGGTCGTGGATGGCGTGATAGATCTCGCGGCCTGCCAGCAGTGGCGGTGACAGCGTCCAGGTCTGGCGGTCAGGCGATCGGGCGATGAAGAGGCCGCGACGTGTGCCGATCAGGAGGAGGGTCTGCATCCGGGATGATTGGTGGTCACTCGTTACATGCCTGAGGTCGCTGCCGGGTCCCGGCTCCATCGGCGCCGATAACGTTACAATTCACGGATGGCTTTCGCGGAGCTGTGACGTTTCCGGCGTATAGCGACGGAAAGGTTACAACCAGGGGTGCAGATCGGCGAGTTGTGTAGCGAAACCGGCGCCGGAGGCCGGAAAGGTCACAACCCGTTTCAAGACCGGCGCCAATTGTAACATTGCCGGCGTCGTCGGGTGTTGATCCGAGGCGGAAGGGAGTTTCACGGCCTCGAGCGACGGCGCGGGCGCACTGCGCACCCGCAACACCATTGACGACGTCAACCCAGCCGGATCCACTGCTCCCCGCACAGTCCGCCCCGCCCGCGCTCCGCATCCACGCGCATGACCCGGCTCACACGTCCCGATGATACGCGGACGCAGCGCCGCTTCCGGAATCCCCGGGCGTGCCCACCCGGTCCAGCACCATCCCGAGCGTCGCGGCGAGCAACCCGCCGTCCGCGCGGCCGGCGCGCTCCACCACCTCGTCCACGCTGTCGGTGATCGTGCGCGATACTGCATCGAAGACGGCGTCGGCAGAAGCGGACGCATCGCGCTCCATCAGGTAGCTGAACGTGCGGGCCATGCCGCAGTTGGAAAGGATGTCGGCCAGGACGGCGAAGCGGAGGTCGGCAGAGCGGGCGACCCGTGTCGAGCCGAGCTTGCCCTCGCGGAACGGCTGGTTGGCGCCGCATGCAATCGCGCGCACGCCAGCGCGCTCGAGCCGGTCGAGCAGCGGCGGTGTCAGCGACTCCGAAATGGCGGCGCACACGAACACGTCGGCGGGCGTGTCGTGGAAGCGCGTGCACGACGCGTTCGGCTCGCAGCGCACGTCGTGCGCAGGCAGCAGCTTGTGCTCGCGCGTTTCCAGCAGCGCAGCGAAGCCCTCGGCATCGAGGCCCTCTGCGTCGATCAGCGTGCGTGTCGCATCACGGATCGCGACGACGCGCGCACCGGCCCGCGTGAGGTACAGCCCGCATGCGGCGCCGACATTGCCGAAGCCTTCGAGCACGACGCGCACACCCTCCAGCGACGCCCCCTGCGCTTCATGCCAGCGGCGGATCGCGGTTGCGACGCCGTAGCCGGTGACCAGGTCTGCGACGGTCATGGCGCGGCCGGCGTCGCCTGGCACGCCTGCAACGGCCGCGGAGACGCCGCGCTCCAGGCGCTCGTGGATGCGCGCGTACTCGGTGTCGTCCGGCTTCAGGTGGCCGCGCACGACGCCGTCCTGCGGATGGCCGAGGCCGATGCGGTGAAAGGCGGGGATGACGTCGAGCACCTCGTCGACATTCAGGTCGCCGCCGGTGCCGTAGCGTTCGCGCAGCACGGGCGCGATCGCGCGGTACCAGCGTTCGAGCACGTCGCCCTTGCGCGGATCGTTCGGATCGAAGTCGATACCGCTCTTGGCACCGCCGATCGGCGGGCCGGAGATGGAGAACTTGAGCTCCATCGCCTTGGCGAGGTACGTGACCTCGCGCGCAGTCACGCCGGCCCGCATGCGCGTGCCGCCGCCGGCAGCGCCGCCGCGCAGCGAGTTGATCACGAGCCAGGCACGCGCGCCGGTCTCCGCATCGTTCCAGGTGATCGTCAGCTCGGGTGGGGTGCGCAGCCAGGCGGCGTAGCGTTGCCAGGGGGAGAGATGCGGGCGGGCGACGGCACGGTGCGCCGCCGCCCGGGTATACGCGCCGTCCGCACCACGGGGCGTGAGCGCGCTGCTCATGCACGCACCCTGACCGCTTCGACGAACACGTCCATCACGCCGCCGCATACGGCCTGGCTCCACGTGTCGATCGCGTCCAGCAGCTCGACGCGCACCAGGCGCGGCTGCCCGTGCTCCACGACTTCCCGCGCCACCTCGATCACGTCCGCCTCACCACAACCACCGCCAATGGTCCCGACGAGTCCGTGCTCCGGGTCGATCAGCATGCGACTGCCTGCGTGACGCGGCACGGAGCCCCTGGTGCGAACGACAGTCGCGAGTGCGACGCAGCGTCCCTCGCGCGCGGCGCGCAGCGCGGCCTCATAGACCTTCCCATCAGGCATGTGCTTCTCCGGGGTGTGCTTCTTCGGCGCTGAGGAGTCGATCGAGTACGCGCTCGCGCGCCGCCAGCGCCGGCGCATGCGTCGCCTGGTGCCGCACCGCGACGAGCTCCGCCGCGATGCTGACGGCAATCTCCGCCGGCGTCTCGGCGTGGATGTCGAGGCCGATCGGCGCGTGCAGTGACGCGAGCTCCTCGCGCGGGATGCCTGCATCGACGAGTGCCTGGAACGCTGCGCGGATGCGGCGGCGACTGCCGATCATCCCGATATAGCGGGGCCGCACCGGCTGCGCCAGCAGCAGCCGCAGGCAGTCGAAATCCCAGCGGTGGCCGCGCGTCACGAGCGCGACATACGTGCGGTCATCGATCCGGACGCCGGCAAACGGGTCTGCTGCAAAATCGGCGCGCCGTACGGTGACGTCCGGTGTGAAACGCTCCTCGGTCGCGAACGCCTCGCGGTCGTCCAGCACCAGCACGCGAAAGCCGAGCTCAACGCCGATCAGTGCAAGCGGCACGGAGATGTGTCCCGCACCGACCACGATCAGCCGCTCGGGTGCGCGATGCGCCTCGAAGAAGAGCTGCGCATCACCGTTGGCTCCGCCCACCGTCTCGTATGCGACACCCCCACGCGCGAGCAGTGCGCGCGCAAGCTCCGTCGCACGCGCATCGATCGATGCGTCGCCGAGAGTGCCGCGGATGCCGCCGTCCGCATCCAGCAGCAGCCGCTCACCCGGCATGCCCACACCGCCGATGTTGGTCACGACGACGACCGCGGGCCCGCCGTCCAGCGCCCGCGCAATCGCTTCCAGCGCTTCGGTGATCGGCAGCGGTGCATTCATGCGGTTTCGCGGTCGGATGCGCGCGGCTGGCCACCACTGCCACGCAGGCGCTGGTACTCCTCGGGCGTGTCGATGTCGACCAGGATGCCGGGATCGGTGACGGACACAAGCTCGACGTGATGGCCATGTTGCAGGATGATGCCGCTGAGACCCTCCGGGTGCTGCGTCTCGAGCACGGCGTCGTAGAAGGGGCGTCGCAGGATCACGGGATGTCCCCCGATGCCGTTGTACATGGGGAGCACGACCGGCAGCGTGGTGTGCGCCGCGGCCGCCGCCAGGGACTGCACCGTCGCCGACGAGACGAGCGGGCAGTCAACGGGCAGGACGGCGGCCGCGGTCGAGTCGTCCGGCAGCGCACGCAGGCCGAGTCGTACAGAATCGATCTGCTCGGAGGCGGGATCCGCATTGCGAACGAGCACGGCGCCAAGCGCCGCAACCGCCTCGTGCAGCTCGGGCAGCTCTGCCGCGACCACGTACACCTCGCGGCAGCCGCCCTCGCGCAGCACGCGGACCGTGCGGTCGATGAACCGCTCGCCCTCCACCTCCAGCAGCGCCTTGGGCTGCCCCATCCGGCGCGCCGCACCCGCGGCGAGGACCAGGCCATCGGGAGCCCCGGCGTTCTGAAGCGTCATCCTCTCTCCTTCGGCACGACGTCGTGCCATCCATCATCGTAGCCCGGGAAGCCGGCCCGTTCAACGCCGTGCAACGCCCGCGCCGCAATCCTCGTTGCCCTGCACGAGCGCTCCACGTTACGTTTAGCCGCGGCAGATCATGCAAGAAATCATCGCCCTCGACATCAACGGCGAACGCCGCGAGGCGGCCGTTCCGACCCACTTCACCCTGCTCGAAGCCCTCCGCTACGTGTTCGGCATGACCGGATCGAAGCAGGGTTGTGACAAGGGCGACTGTGGTGCGTGCACCGTACTGCTCGACGGCCAGCCGGTGCTCTCCTGCATCACTCCCGTGTTCGAGGCCGTGGACCGCAAGGTCCTCACCGTCGAGGGTCTCGCCGAGGCCGGCGGCCTGAACCCGCTCCAGGATGCGTTCGAAGTGACGGGCGGCGCCCAGTGCGGCTTCTGCACACCGGGCGTGCTCATGAGCGCCTGGGCCCTGCTCCAGCAGAACGACGCCCCTACCCGCCAGGAGATCCGCGACGCCCTCGCCGGCAACCTGTGCCGGTGCACGGGCTATACGAAGATCTATGAGGCGGTGGAGATGGCGGGGCAGCGGATGAGGGAGGGTGGGCCGTCGGGGCCGTTGGGGCCGTCGGGGCCGTAGGGGCCGTCCAGGGCCGTCTGGGCCGTCAGGGAGCGCGGCCCTGAAGGAAAATGCTCGTTTTTTCACCAATTCGTGATCCATCGTAGGGCACGATTGCCCGAATCAAACCATATCGCGGAGGACATGTATGCGGCGCGTGGTCATTGCGGCCGTGCTTGGGTTCCTGCTGGTGATGCCGGCAGATGCGAGTGCGCAGCTGGGTGGGCTGGGACGACGGCTGAAGCAGAAGGCGCAGGAGAAGGTGGAGGACCGGATCGAGCAGCGGGCGGACCAGGCGATGGAGCGGGCGCTGAACTCGGTGGAGTGTGCGGCGACGGACCAGGCGTGCATCGATGCGGCGGCGGCGGAGGGGAAGCAGCCGGTGGATCCGGAGGGGAACCGTCTGTCGACGGGCAAGCCGGGGCAGGGTGCGTGGACGAACTACGATTTCAAGCCGGGCGAGCGGATCCTGTACGCGGATGATTTCCGCGGTGACAACGTCGGCGACTTTCCGCGCCGGCTGGAGTTCAACGGCGGGCAGGTCGAGATCGTGGAGTGGAACAACGGTCGCTGGCTGAGCAGTGGCAACGACGGCAAGTTCTTCATCAACCTGCCGGAGCCGCTGCCGGAGCGGTTCACGATGGAGTTCGACCTGGCGGGTGGCGGCAACGGCATGACGCTGGTATTCGACGGCAACGACTACTACAACTCGACGGCGAACATCGACATCAACGCGCACAGCGGCTACCTGAAGGCGGACCCGATCCGGGCGGAGGGTACGCTGGGCGTGGACACCAACGAGCAGCCGGTCCACATCGCGATCCAGGTGGACGGCCAGCACGTGAAGATGTACGCGGACGAGAAGCGCGTGTTCAACGCGCCCAACGTGAACATCGGCCGTGGCAGCCGCATCCACGTCAACCTGAACGGCTGGAGCGACGAGAGCCCGCGCATGATCGCGAACCTGCGGATCGCGGCGGGTGGTCGTGAGCTGTATGACGCGCTGTCGGCGGAGGGCCGGGTGGCGACGCAGGGCATCCTGTTCGACACCGGCTCGGACCGGATCCGTCCCGAGTCGACGCCCACGCTGAAGGAGATCGGCGAGATGCTGAAGGCGCACGCGGATCTCACGCTGCTGATCGAGGGGCACACCGACAACGTCGGCAGTGCGGATGCGAACCAGTCGCTGAGCGAGAAGCGGGCGGCGGCGGTGCGGCAGTACCTGATCGACAGCCACGGCATCGATGCTGCGCGGCTGACGTCGCAGGGATTCGGCGCGAGCAGGCCGGCGGCGTCCAACGACACGGTCGAGGGTCGTCAGCAGAACCGTCGCGTGGAGCTGGTCAAGCAGTAGGAGCAGGAGGAGGTCCATGAGGCCGGAGGATCTTCGCGGGCGGCAGGCGTCGAGCGCACTGACTGATGAGCAAGTGCGCGCGCTGCTGGAGTCACGGCGCGCTGCAGGCGACGTCGAGCGTGGCGCGTCCGTGGCGTCGCCGCAGGGTGGCGGCGTCATCGGTGCGCGCATGCGCAAGGTCGATGGCGCGGGCAAGGTGACGGGCACGACCGTCTACACGGACGACATCGTGCTGCCCGGCATGCTGCACGCGAAGATCCTCCGCTCCCCCCATCCGCACGCGCGCATCGTCTCGATCGACACCACTGCTGCCGAAGCGCTGCCCGGCGTGCATGCGGTGGTGACCGGTGCCGAGATGCCGACGCCGTACGGCATCATCCCGTGGACGCGCGACGAGACGGCGCTGTGCGTGGATCGCGTGCGCTACATCGGCGACGGCGTCGCGGCGGTCGCGGCAGTCAACGAGGAGACGGCGAACGCGGCGCTGCGGAAGATCCGCGTCGAGTACGAGCTGCTGGAGCCGGTGCTCGAGCCCGAGGACGCGCTGAAGCCGGGTGCGCCGCAGATCCACGAGGCGTCAAAACCCGGCCGCAACGGCAACATCACCAAGATGGTGAAGCTCGAGTTCGGCGCGGTGGACGACGCGCTCGCCTCGAGCGACGTCGTGATCGAGGGTGACTACTTCTTCGAGGGCACGACGCACACGCCGATCGAGCCGCACTGCGCGGTCGGCTGGTACGACGCCACCGGCAAGTTGACCGTGTGGAGCGCGACGCAGGTGCCGCACTACCTGCAGCGCGAGCTGGCGCGCGTGCTGGAGCTGGACGTCGCGCGCATCCGCGTGGTGCAGCCCGCGGTGGGGGGCGCGTTCGGCGGCAAGAGCGAGCCGTTCGACCTCGAGTTCGTCGTCGCGAAGCTGAGCATGAAGACCGGCCGTCCGGTCAAGCTGCTGTACACGCGCGAGGAAGTGTTCTACGCGCACCGGGGCCGCCACCCGATGAAGATGCGCTACCGCGTCGGCGCTTCGCAGGACGGCAGGATCGAGGCGGTGGACGGCAGGCTGCTGCTGGACGGCGGCGCGTACGCGTCGTTCGGCCTGGTGACCGCGTACTACGCGGGCCAGCTCCTGACCGCGCCATACCGGTTCGGCACGTACCGCTTCGACGCAACGCGCGTCTACACCAACAAGCCAGCCTGCGGCCCCAAGCGCGGGCATGGCAGTGTTCAGCCGCGCTTCGCGTTCGAGGTGCAGCTCGACAAGGTCGCGGAAGCGATCGGCCTGGACCCGATCGAGCTGCGCAGGCGCAACTTCATCGGCGAGCACACGCGCACGATCAACGAGCTGCGCGTCACGTCCAACGGCTTCCTGCAGTGCCTGGAAGCGGTGGAGCGTGCGAGCGACTGGCGGGCCAAGCATCGCCGCATGCCGTACGGTCGCGGCGTCGGCGTCGCGGGCTCGTGCTACATCAGCGGCACCAACTACCCGATCTACCCGAACGACATGCCGCAGGCGGCCGTGCAGATGCAGGTCGAGCGCTCCGGTCGTGTCACCGTGTTGACCGGTGCCAGTGAGATCGGCCAGGGCAGCAACTCCATGGTCGCATACATCGCGGCGGAGGAGCTGGGTGTGCCGCTGGAGTACGTGCGTGTCTACGCAACGGATAGCGACCTCACTCCCGTCGATCTCGGCGCCTACAGCTCGCGCGAAACGTTCATGGTCGGCAATGCTGCACTGCAGGCGGCGCAGCGGCTGCGCGCACTGGTCGTCGACGCCGTTGCCACCGCGTGGGAGATCGATCCGCGGCGCGTACTCCTCGCCGGCGGCTGGGCGCTGGACACCGGCAGTGAATGGAGTGCGTCGTCAGATGGCGATGTACGCGCAGCTGCGAACGCATCGAACGGTGGTGGTGGCGCCAGCGCTGACGGAGTGCGTCGCATGCCGATCTCCGAGGCGTTCAACCTGGCCGAGGCGAGGCACGGCACGCTTGCGAGCGTCGGTCATTACAACACGCCCAAGGACGTGCACGGCAGCTACCGCGGCGGCACGATCGGCGCTTCACCCGCGTACTCGTTCACGGCGCACGTGGCCGAGGTCGAGGTCGATCCCGAGACCGGCTTCGTGAACGTGCAACGCATCTGGATCGCGCACGACTGCGGCCGAGCGCTCAACCCCGTGCTGGTCGAAGGGCAGATCGAGGGCTCGGCGTACATGGGCTTCGCGGAAGCGCTCATGGAGCAGCAGATCTTCAAGGACGCGGAACACGGTCGTGCCGGTCTGCACAATGCGCCGTCGCTGCTCGACTACCGCATCCCGACCTCGCTCGACACGCCGGAGCTGACCGCGCTGATCGTGGAGTCGCTCGATCCCGAGGGTCCGTACGGCGCCAAGGAGGCAGGCGAGGGGCCATTGCACCCGAGCATCCCGGCGATCGCGAATGCGATCTACGACGCGGTCGGCGTCCGGATGGACACCATGCCGTTCTCGCCGCCGCGGGTGTGGCGTGCGCTCAACACGAGTAGCGCGCGTGATACCTGGCAGCGCGCCCGCAGCACACCGGCACTGGCGAGAGCGGCGACTTAGGATTCGGCTGCGACCGATTCCCGGCGCAACGGGCCGATCCGGTGGCCGCATGCGGCTTCGGGAACATTGACCTCATTCGTCCGCCGGTGACAGCTTCGACCGGTGCGGCGTCCCTGCCGTAAGTCATTTCCCCACACGACACAGCATCCCAGCAGCGAATCAGCCGGGCGATCGACTCACCGGCGAATGCGTGTCGTCCCGTCAGAACTGCTGCACGGCATCCCCTTCAGACCGCCAGTCAGCGCAGTGCCCCTCTCCCACCTCGACAGGAGGCGGCCATGATCATCACTGCACTGGGCCATGCCGGACTCGACGTGCGGACGTCGAATGCCAGGGTCCTGATCGACCCGTGGCTCTCGCCCGAGGGTGCGTTCCAGGCGGCGTGGTTTCAGTACCCGGACAATTCGCACCTGCTGACGGATTCGCTGTTGCGACCCACGGCGATCGTGATCTCGCACGAGCATCTCGACCATGTCGATCCCTGGTTCCTTTCACATGTGCCGCGCGACATCCCCGCGATCATTCCGCGTTACCCTGCGCCGGCGCTCCGTCAGAAGATCGAGCTCGGCGGCAGGCGTCCCATCGTTGAGGTCGAGCAGTGGCAGCTCGTGGAGATTGCGCCCGGCATGAGTGTGTTCTTCGTTTCCGAGCCGCCCATGAACCACGACTCGGCGATCATGATCCAGGGAGACGACGCCGTTCTGCTCGACATGAACGACGCGCGGCTGTTTCCCGTCCAGCTGCGTGAGATCCGGCAGAAGCTCGGTGGGCACATCGACGCGTTTGCCTTCCAGGGTGCCGGTGCGTCGTGGTACCCCATGTGTTACGCGTATCCGGCAGGGAAGCGTGCGGAGCTGTCGAAGCGGAAGCGCCTGGCAAAGCTCGCATACTGCAGGAAGTGCATCCAGATCGTGGAGCCGACCGTCGCGCTTCCCTTTGCAGGGCCGCCTGCCTTCCTGGATCCCGAGCTGTTCCAGTTCAACAGCGAGATGGACGACGGCATCTTTCCGGATCAGCAGCAGGTCGCGGACTGGCTGCGCGGCAAGGGGGTAGAGCAGTCGCTCGTTCTGCTTCCCGGAGATGCGTGGGACACGCGCATGCGTGAGAAGCGAGGCGATCCGCACTGGCGCGGATTCTCGTTTGACAGTCGCGGGGACTACCTGGCCGAGTACCGGTCCCGTCGCGCGACGCAGATCGACACCGTGAGGAAGCGGCATCCGCATCCGACGACGTCGCTGCGACCCGCCTTTGTTCGTTACTTCACCGACCTCCTCGACATGAGTCCCTACTTCAACGCACGCATCGCAATGCGCGTGGGATTCGAGGTTACCGGTCCCGGCGGCGGAACATGGCATGTCGACTTCCGCCCCGGACGGGAAGGAGTCGGTGATGGCATCGAGGAGTGCGGCTACATCTACCGCTTCGAGTCGCGCTGGCTGCCGCCCCTGCTGAACGGCACGGTTCCGTGGGAGGACTTCTTCCTGTCGCTGCGCTTCTCCGCGCGGCGTGATCCCGACCGGTACAACGACCACCTGCTGGGCCTGCTGAAGTTCGCCGAGCCCGCCGCCCTGGCGGAGGTGGAGGCGTTCGAGACGGCCGCGCGCGGTGACGAGCGGATCACGGTGCATTCCGAGGGGCAGGTGTACTCCGTTTCGCGCTACTGCCCGCACGCCGGCAATGACCTCCTGCACACGGGCGAAGTCCTGCCCGGCGGGATCCTCCGTTGCCTGGCCCATCACTACGAGTTCGACCTGGAGACCGGACGCTGTATCAGTGGCAACTGTGAGCCGCTCCAGACGAGTCGGGTCACAGGTGCGCTGGAGGGCGCAGACCGCCAGGAGGCAGAGCCCGAGGCGGATATGGCGAGTTGAGGATGGAGTTCAGCCGGGCCCAGGCATCGGGGAAGCCCCCCCGCTCGCGCTGAGCCCGATTCCTGCTGCCTGGCCGCCCACTGCAGTCCGCCGTCCCACTTCCATCAGGAGGCTCGAATGCGAAGCACCGCGCAAACAGGAGCACTGGTCTTCGGTATCGTATTCCTGCTCGTCGGGATCCTCGGGCTGTTCGTGGATGACGGCATGAGCATGAACGCGGACATGGAGACGGCCGGGCGGCTGTTCGGCCTGTTCCCGGTCAACCTGCTCCACAACATCGTGCATCTCGCGTTCGGTGTCTGGGGGCTCGCGGCGTCGCGCAGTCACGACGCGTCGCGCTCGTACGGCAAGATCGGCGCGGTAGTCTACGGGGCCCTGGTCGTGCTCGCCCTGGTGTCACCCACGATGTTCGGCCTGGTGCCGATCGGTGGCAACGACATCTGGCTGCACGCGCTGCTGGCGCTCGGGCTGGCGTTCATCGGCTTTGCGGGCAGTGCTGCTCGCGAGCCCTCACGCGTAACCTGAGCCGGCGGCAGCGCAGCCCGGCTGTTCGGGTGAGCGGCCGGTGGCCGAGGCGCCGCCGGCCGCATCCCCATCCAGCCGGGGTCGCCCCCACGACTACGTAATCCTGCCCGCCCGACTACGTAACCGACAGCGTTCCGACGCCCGATCTATGCGGCCAGCGTGGTGGCGGACGCTGCGCCCACCACGCAGGCGTCACCTCACTGACCACCGAAACATCCATGGTTTCGACTCTTGCCTCAGTGCAGCAGCGCGGCGCTCTCGACCTGTCGGGCCGACGCGTCCTGGTGACGGGCGCAACCGGCGGGATCGGTCGCGCGGTGTGCACCCGCTTCAGCGAGTGTGGTGCGCGGATCGCCGTTCACTACCTGCGCGATGCAGATGGTGCGCACGCGATCTCCGAGGCGCTGCAGCCGGATGACTGCCTGGTAGCGCAGGCGAACCTCGCGGACGAAGGCGAAGCGCTGGCGCTGCTCGGCACCATCGAGCGTGCGTGGGGCGGGCTCGACACCATCGTGCACTGTGCGTCGATGGGCACGTTCCGGCCCCTGCTCGACACGCGTGCGTCACACTGGGACCTGACACACGCCGTGCACACGCGCGCCCTGTGGCTGCTCGCCCGCGGCGCGGCGCCGGCCATGCCGCCGGGCAGCGCGATCATCGCCCTGTCCAGCCTGGGCGGCCGGCGCGCCATGCCTGCATACGGCGCGGTCGGCGTGGCCAAGGCCGCGCTCGAGTCGCTCGTCCGCTACCTCGCCGCGGAGCTCGCGGTGCGGGACGTCCGGGTGAACGCGATTGCGGGTGGTCCGGTGGAAGGAGAGCGGCTGCGCGGCTCCCCCGTGCACGGTGCACTGCGTGCCGAGGCGACGCAGCGTGCGGGTGGTCGTTTTGCCACGCCGTTCGAGATCGCCGATGTCGCACTGTTCCTCGCCTCGCCCCTCGCGCGCTGGGTGCAGGGGCAGACCATCGTCGTCGATGGCGGCTTCAGCCTCTGGTGAACCATGCGATTCCTGCTGATCGACCGACTCACCGAGCTCCGCCCGCGCGAGTCTGCACGGGCCGTCAAAGCCGTCAGTGGCAGCGAGGATTTCTTCGCGGACCATTTCCCCGGCAATCCGGTCATGCCGGGCGTGCTGATCACGGAGGCCATGGCGCAGACCGGCGGTGCGCTGATCACGCTGAGCACGGACATGGAGTCGTTCGGCGTGATGTCGCTGATCCAGGGCGCGAAGTTCCGCACGCCGGTTCGTCCCGGCAGCGTGCTGGACCTGCAGGTCACGATGGAAGCGATGGACGACGCGAGCGCACGCGTGCATGCGCGGGCCCATGC
>DASTYK010000022.1 GCA_035764935.1 Longimicrobiales bacterium
GACCGCCTCGCGCACGGCACGCATCCCCGCCGCGTGGCCCCGAAAGCGAGGCAGGCCGCGAGCGCGCGCCCAGCGGCCGTTGCCATCCATGATGATCGCAACGTGGACCGGTGGGCACGCGCCCACCGCCACTCCCAGTGACGAGCCGGCTGCTTCGCCCAAGCTCAGACCTCCATGACCTCCTCCTCCTTGGCCTTCAGGAGGTGGTCGATCTTGCCGATGTATTCGTCCGTGAGCTTCTGCACTTCGTCCATCTGGCGACGCGCGTCATCCTCGCTCATGTCGCCATCCGACTGCTGCTGCTTCAGCGTCTTGTTCGCCTCCTGGCGCGCGTGCCGCACCGCGACGCGCCCCTCCTCCGCCAGCTTGTGCAGCATGCGCACCATCTCCCTGCGCCGCTCCTCGTTCAGCGCGGGGATCGGCACGCGGATCACACCGCCGTCCGTCGCCGGGTTCAGCCCCAGCTCCGCATTGCGGATAGCCTTCTCCACCGGGGCAACCAGCCCCTTGTCCCACGGCTGCACGATCAGCATTCGCGGCTCCGGCGCGCTCACCGTTGCGACCTGGTTCAACGGCATCTTCGAGCCGTACGCATCGACGCGCACGATATCCAGCAGCGCGGGCGATGCCTTGCCTGTCCGCACGCCCGAGAACTCGCGCCGCATCGCCTCGAGCGCCTTTTCCATCTGCGCGCGCGCTTCCTTGGCTGCCATGACCCCTCCACCTCGTTGGAATCGCTGAAAATCGGGAAGATATCCGGACCGCCCGCACGGGACCAGCGCCCCGACCGCGGCATTGCCCCGGACGTCGCACGCGGGCGACGTCCGGCGCGTCAGGAAACCAGCGTACCCATCTCCTCGCCCCGCAGGGCGGCGGCCACTGCCCCGCGCTCGTGGATGTTGAGCACGATGATCGGCAGTCCGTTGTCCTTGCAGAGCGAGACCGCCGCGGCGTCCATGACCTGCAGTTCACGCGTGAGCACGTCGTGGAAGCTGAGACGCCGGATGAACTCGGCGTCCGGGTCCTTGGCCGGATCGGCGGTGTAGATCCCGCTCACCTTGGTCGCCTTGATCAGCACGTCGGCATCGACTTCGATCGCGCGCAACACCGCCGCCGTGTCGGTCGAGAAGTACGGGTTGCCGGTCCCGCCAGCGAAGATCACGACTCGGCTCTTCTCCAGGTGCCGCAGTGCGCGCCGGCGGATATACGGCTCCGCGAGCGCCTCCATGCGGATCGCCGTCATCACCCGCGTGTCGACGCCCTTGCGCTCCAGCAGGTCCTGCAGCGCCAGCGCGTTGATGATCGTGGCGAGCATGCCCATGTAATCGGCGCTCACCCGGTCCATCCCCTGCGCACTCGCCTGCGTGCCGCGCACGATGTTGCCGCCGCCGATGACCAGGCCGATCGAGACACCCATTCCGTGCAGCGACCGGATCTCGTCCGTGAGCCGGTCCACGACCGGCGGCGAGATCCCGAAGCCCTGCTCGCCCGCCAGCGCTTCGCCGCTCAGCTTCAGAACGACGCGACGATACTTCAGCTCCTCGGCCGCCATTACTCGCCGAGCTGGTAGCGGACGAACCGGCGCACCACGACGTTTTCGCCCGTCTTTGCGGCCACGTCCTGCACCAGCTCGCGGATCGTCTGCTTGCCTTCCGGGTCCTTCACGAAGACCTGCTCCATCAGCGTGCTGTCCTTGAAGAACCTCTTCATCTTGCCGTCGACGATCTTGTCCCACATCGCCTCCGGCTTGCCTTCGTTCTTCACCTGCTCGCGGTACACGCCACGCTCACGCTCGATCAGCTCGGCAGGCACATCCGACTCGTCCACCGCCACCGGCGACATCGCCGCAATGTGCATCGCCAGGTCGCGCCCGAGCTGGATGAGGGCATCGTTGCGCGCCACGAAGTCGGTCTCGCAGTTCACCTCGACCATCACCGCGACCTTGTTGTTCGTGTGCAGGTACGTGCCGATCACGCCCTCGCTCGCCTCGCGCTCCGAACGCTTCGCCGCCTTCGCCGCACCCCTCGCGCGCAGGACGTCGATCGCCGCCTCCATATCGCCGTTCGACTCCTGCAGCGCCTTCTTGCACTCCATCATCCCGGCGCCCGTCCGCTCGCGCAGCTCCTTCACCATTCCAGCAGTAATCGTGGCCATTATCCGCAATCGTTCAGTGTGTTCGTCGAAACCGGGCGTCCGAATGGGAACCGGGCCCGGGCGTCGGGCCCGGTTGCCCGGACCCGCATTGTCGTTTCCTGCTATGAAAAAGCGCTGCAGAGCTGCAGGGCGTGCAGCGCTGCAGCGCTTCTCGCGCTGAGCGATTCGAGAGCCCCTAGGACTCTCCGCCCTCCGCCTCGCCGCCCTCCGCTGCGTCCTCGCCTTCACCCGTGCGCAGCGTGGCAATCACCTCGGGACGCGGACGACGCTTGCGCCGCGGGCGCTTCCGCTTGCCGCGATCGTCCGAACGCTCCTCCTGCGCCAGCCCGCCCTCGGTCGAATACGTCGACGCCTCGACCTCGTCGGCACGACGCCGCGCCTCAGGCGGCAGCTCGCGACGCGCCTGGGCAATCGAACTGGCGATCGCACCCGCGATGAGCGAGACCGAACGGATCGCGTCGTCGTTCGCCGGGATCGGATAGTCGATGACGTCTGGATCCGCATTCGTATCCGTGATCGCGATTACCGGGATGCCCAGCTTGTTGGCCTCCTTGATCGCGATCGTCTCCTTCTTCGCGTCCACCACGAAGAGCGCACCCGGCAGACGGCCCATGTCCTTCACACCGCCCAGGTACTTCTCCAGCTTCTCGCGCTCGCGCTGAAGCAGGAGCTGCTCCTTCTTCGTGTAGAACTCGTAGGTCCCCTCCTCGAGCCCGCGCTCCAGCTCCTTCAGGCGCCGGATCTGCTTGCGGATCGTCGAGAAGTTCGTGAGCATCCCGCCCAGCCACCGCTCGGTGACGAAGAACGCGCCCGCGTCCGTCGCCTCCTGCTCGATGATCGAACGCAGCTGCCGCTTGGTGCACACGAACAGCACGCGATCACTGTTCAGCGTGACATCACGCACGGCCCGCTGCGCCGCCTGCAGCGCGTTCAGCGTCTTCTTGAGATCGATGATGTGGATGCCGTTGCGCTCCGCGAAGATGAACTTCCGCATCTTCGGGTTCCAACGGCTGCTCTGGTGGCCGAAGTGGACGCCGGCCTCGAGCAGATCCTGGATCTGGGGCTCTACCATCTGTTCCTCGTTCGGGGTTCAGAGCGGGCCATGCGGCCCGCCCGCCTCCACCGCCTTCGCCCGCACTGCCTCGCCCGCGTGGGCACCCCGACAGTGCGTCCGGCGGTGTGTGTAGTACCGGCCCCAACCTGCGGAGCCGGCCGGTTCCTCATCCTGCCTGCACGCGCTGCGTGCGGGCGATCAACGCTTCGAGAACTGGAAGCGCTTGCGGGCGCCCGGACGGCCGGGCTTCTTGCGCTCGACCTCGCGCGGGTCACGCGTCAGCATGCCCTTCTCGCGCAGCGCGCCACGCAGCTCCTCGTCGTACTTCAGCAGCGCGCGCGCAAGCGCCAGGCGCGCAGCACCCGCCTGGCCCGTCGTGCCGCCACCGTCCAGGTTCAGCTTCACGTCGAAGCGGCCCTGCGTGTTCGTCACCGCCAGCGGCTCCTGCACGTGCTGCACGAGCGAGGAGCGCGGGAAATACTGGTCGATCGGACGGCCGTTGACCTCCCACTTGCCCGAGCCCGGCTTCAGCCACGCCCGTGCCGTGCTCGTCTTGCGCCGGCCCAACCCGTTGAACTGCGTCTCGTTCGCCATCCTCAGATCTCCAGCGGCTGCGGCTGCTGCGCCTCGTGCGGATGCTCCGCACTCGCATACACCTTCAGCTTGCGCCGCATCAGGCGGCCCAGGTTGTTCTTCGGCAGCATCCCCTTCACCGCCAGCTCGACCACCCGCTCCGGGTGCTTCTCGAGCATCGTGGAGACAGGAATGTGCTTCTCGCCGCCGATGTAGCCCGTGTGCCGGAAGTACGTCTTGTTCTCCGCCTTCGTGCCCGTAAGGCGCACCTTGTCGGCGTTCACGACAACGACAAAGTCGCCCGTGTCGAGATGCGGCGTGTACATCGGCTTGTGCTTGCCGCGCAGCACCTGCGCGATCTTGCTCGCCAGACGCCCGAGCACGACGTCCTCGGCGTCCACGACCCACCAGCGCCGCTCGATCTCCGGCGCCTTCGGTGTGTAAGTCTTCATGCCCAACCCCTGGTTCGTCACGAAAGCGGGACAGCTTTGAAGGATAGGTTCAGGAGGGGCGGGTGTCAACCGGAGGTGGCGCGTTTTTCAGTGGACGGCAATGGGCGCGCTGGCCTTCCGGAGGCGCCCGGTCAGGACGATTCGGCTGCCGGTTGCAGACACCCCCGGAGCCCCGGGCGGTGGAGTGTGGATCGGCGCCGGCGGTGGCCGCTTGGGGTGGAGTGCGGACCGGCGCGGCGGTGGCCGCCTGGGGTGGAGTGTGGACCGGCGCGGCGATGGCCGCCAGGCGGAGCGCCGCCGGGCGCTACGGGACGCCCTCGTGCCAGGCACCTTCGCGCCGTAAGACCGGCCCCACGACGCAGTTTCCGAGGATTGGGGACACGTTGACGGCGCATGCTGCGTCGGAATTGCCCCAGAACGGGCTCGCGAATGCGGTGGGGCCACGGCGACGGTCCATTCTGGGCGAAATCAGCACCGCACGCTCAGAACCGAGACGTGGGGCAGAGTTGACGTCTACTGGCCGATGCAGCAGAGGCGGGCATGACCGGGCGCGCGCTTGCGGAGGCAGGAGGGGTCCGGCCTCTGCCCGTCCCGGCCGCGCTCCCGGAGCGGGCGCCCGGACGGTCAGCGCGCCCGCCGCCGCGCCGTCTCCAGTGCGCTGTCGATCCCGAACCAGCTGCAGACCACCTCGTCGCCCACCTGGACCCTCCTCCATCTGTCGATGGATACGCCGCACGTACTATGGTCCCGGGCGATGAGCCTGTTCGGCTCGTCCTTGGCGGCGACCTCCTTGCTCGCCGCGGGAATGCCGAGTTTGTTCGCGACCAATAGCGTGGCGACGTTCTTCGCGGTGGCGCAGCCGCTCAGGCTCAACGAGACGATCATGACGAGGAGGATTCGCTTCATCGCTGTGCTCCTGTACCAGTCTTTCCACGGTATGCTCTCCGCAGTGGCAGCACCAGCCCGCCGTTCAGGACATTCGCGACGCGCCGTTCAGGTAATCCAGCCGCCTGTGTCCACGATTACCCAGCCGCTCTGGGTGAGCATCAGCGTGTACTCCCGGCCGCTGGCCCAACCGCCCGCGGCCTGGTGCGGCTCGCGCGCGTGTCGGCTCACCTGGTCGATGCTCAACCGGACGAACGGTCCTGCGCGCCGCAGCTCCCCGACGCTGATGAGGGTCGCCGCGACACGCGGTGGTTGGGCACGCCATTCCTCAACGGTCACGATCTGCACGCGATCCTGCCATGCGGCGATCACGGCGGGAGGCAGTC
>DASTYK010000023.1 GCA_035764935.1 Longimicrobiales bacterium
CGGCGGCATCGTCGCTCTGACCGGTGGCCTGATCGGCCCGGAGGGCACTCCGCGGAACTACAGCGGCTCACTGGGCGGAACTCCGGTCTTTCTCGGCAGCTCGGATCCCGACTTTCACATACCGGTCGAGCGCGTTCACGAAACCGACCGCGTGCTCACGGCCATGGGCGCGAATGTGACGACGCGAATCTACCCCGGTATGGGGCACACGGTGAACGAGGACGAGCTGGAGCACGTGCGTGCAATGATGGCGCAGGTCGCAGGCTGAGCAGACTCATCCCTGCGCGCGCTGCACACGCTTCACCCTCACGACCCCGTACACGTACCAGGCAGCCGCGGCGACGATGATCGCCCAGGAGACGTAGCCAAGGACGTTCTCGATCTCGGGGAACTGCCGACCGAGGAGCCGGCCGGCGAGCGTGAGGGCAGCGGTCCATGCGAACGTGCCAAGGGCCGAATAGAACAGGAACGGGGCGAGCGGCATGCCGGTGATGCCCGCAGGCACGGAGATCACCGTTCGGAGAAACGGGAGCATGCGGCAGAAGAAGACGCTGGCATGGCCGTGCCGCTGGAACCAGCCGGCCGCACGTTCGATGTCGTCCGGCGTCATTGCGACCCATGCGCCATGCCTGCCCGCCCATTCGGCGAGGCGCTCCTTCCCCATCCTTCGACCGATGTAATACCAGAAGCTCGCGCCGACCAGGGAGCCGAGCGAGCCTGCAATCACGACCGGCCAGAACGAGAGCGTACCGCCTGCTGTCAGGTAGCCGCCAAGCGGCATGACCAGCTCGGACGGAATGGGCGGGAACACGTTCTCCAGCACCATGAGCACGCCGATGCCCCAGGCGCCGGTGCTGCGTACGACCTCGATGATGAAATCCCGCATTCCGGCTCCGGCCGGAGAGGACTGCTAGAAGATCGCGTTCGCGGCGTATGCGCCGATGTACGCCAGGACGAGCATATACCCGAACTGCAGCGCAGGCCACTTCCAGCCGCCGGTCTCGCGCTTGACGGTCGCGATGGTGGACATGCACTGCAGCGCGAAGGCGAAGAAGACGAGGAGGGCCACCGCACCACCAAAGTCGAGATCCTGCTTCAGCGAGTCCTGGATCTCGATCGATCCTTCATCGGCGTTCTCGACACCATAGATCGTGCCGAGCGTGCCGACGATCACCTCGCGCGCGGCCAGCGAGGAGATAAGACCGACGCCGATCTTCCAGTTGAAGCCCAGGGGCTCGATGGCCGGCTCGATCACGTGTCCTGCACGGCCCAGCGCGCTCTGCTCCAGCGGCGGCGCCTCGCCGCCGACACGCGGCACCTGCATCAGCACCCAGAGCGCCACCGTGACACCCAGGATGATGCGGCCGATGCGCATCAGGAAGACGCGGCTGCGGTCGAGCAGGCGCAGCAGGATGGAGCGCAGCGTCGGAATGCGGTACGGCGGCAGCTCCATCACGAAGTGGGCGGCCCGCCCCCGCAGCAGCGTGCCCTTCAGAACGAACGCCGTGAACACCGCCGCCGTCGCACCGAGCAGGTAAAGGCCGAGCAGCGTCGCCGCGCGCGTGCCCAGGAACGGCCCGAGCAGCGGCCGCTCGGGAATGAACGCGGCGATCAGCATCGCGTACACCGGCAGGCGCGCCGAGCACGTCATGAACGGCACGACGAAGATCGTGGCGAGCCGATCACGCTCGTCCGGGATCGTGCGTGCGGCCATGATCGCCGGGACCGCGCAGGCGAAGCCCGAAAGCAGCGGCAGGAACGCGCGTCCCTGCAGCCCGACGCGGTGCATCGAGCGGTCCGCAATCACGGCCGCGCGCGCCATGTACCCGGAATCCTCGAGCAGGCCGAGGAAGAAGAACAGGATCAGGATCTGTGGCAGGAACACGATGACACTGCCGACGCCCATCCACACGCCGTCGACCAGCAGCGATCGCCACCAGGTGTCCGGCATCAGCGCGCGAGCCCACTCACCCGACGTCGCGACCAGAGCTTCCACGCCATCCATGAGCGGCGTGGCCCACGCGAAGATCGCCTGGAAGACCAGCGCGACCAGCACCGCGAAGATCGCTGGACCGGCAATGCGGTGCAGCAGCACGGAGTCCAGCCGGTCCGTCAGCTTCGGACTCGCCGGCGCGACGTAGCCCGACCGCTGCGTCGCAATGCGCACACGCCCGCGCCGCGTGACGAACACGTCCACCACCGGCAGATCGATCCGGCGCGGTGACTGTGCCCCGAGGCCATCGGGGTGTACGCCGCCGTTTGCATCCGGCGCTGCGCTGCCATTCGCGCCCGGCGTGACGACGTTGCTCGCCGGTGCGTCAGTCGCTTCGGGCATGTCCGTCGCCCCGACACCGGGATGCGACGTCCGCACCTCCACGCGCTCCAGGAACGCGCGCACACGGTCGACGCCCTGGCCACTGCGTGCGGAGGCGGATACGACCTCGAGACCGAGCTGCTCGGCCAGATCCTGCTCGTTCACCTGGCCGCCGCCCGCCGCCAGCTCGTCCGCCATGTTCAGCACGAGCAGCGTCGGCAGCCCCGCCTCCAGCACCGGCTCGACCAGCATGAGCTGCGACTCCAGGCGCGTGGAGTCCACGATCAGGATGACTGCGTCCGGAGACGGCAGACCGGGCAGTCGCCCGGCCAGCGCGTCGCGCGTGACACGCTCGTCCAGCGACTTCGCCGAGAAGCCGTGCAGGCCCGGAAGGTCGATGAGTGTTACGGAGCGGTGATCACCGAGGTGGACGTCGCCCAGCTTCTTCTCGACCGTGACGCCCGGATAGTTGGCCACCTTCTGGCGCAATCCGGTCAGCCGGTTGAACAGCGTGGATTTTCCGGAGTTCGGCGGCCCGATCAGGGCGACCAGCGGCGATCGGGCAGGAGACGGGGTCGGGGTGGCAGCCGGCGGTCCGGCGGCCCCGGAGCGGAGCTCGGCGGTGCCCGGCATGCCAGACGGCTCAGGCCTCGGCCGTGAGCTTGACGCAGAGACAGCCCGCCGTCTCGCGGCGCACCGCGATCAGCAGCCCGTCGACCAGGAGGATCGGGTCACCCGAGGGCGAGCGGCGCACCGGACACATCCGGCAGCCCGGCAGGATCCCGCGCTCCAGCAACGGCTCGACCTCGTCCGCCGGCAGGTCGATGCTGACCAGCTCCACCGTCTGCCGCAGCGGGACATCCGGCAGCGTCATCGAGGCCGCGTCCACCGTGGCGGTGAGGCGCGTCCGGTTCCGTCGGAATTGAGCCGCAAAGCGGCGGACGAGCGTTTGCATGCGACCGAGAGTTTGAGAATCGTTCTCAACCAAGGTGGCGGCCGAAGGGCCGAGCGTCAAGGGACGACCGCGACAGCGATGTGGTGGATTGCCCTACCGGCGAGGGCCCGCGTGGGCCGGGCGCCCGGGCGGCCTAGTCCATGACGGCCAGCGCCCGGTTCCTGAGCTGCTGGCCGTAGCGGCGGCGGTACTCGACCTTGCGCTCGATCAGCTCGACGACGGCCGGCCCGAAGTCCACGCCCTCCAGCCTGCCGGCGGCGTTGAGTCCGCCTGCGCTGATCGCGTTGATCTCTACCAGCTTGTCGCCGACGATGTCGATGCCGGCGTCGAAGATGCCGTCGGCGAGGAGTCGCGGGCGGACGGCCTCGGCGATCTCGAGGATGCGGGGTGTGATCTCTGCTTTGGCCGGCTTGCCACCGGCGGTCATGTTGCTGCGAAAATCTCCTTCCGCGTTGACTCGGCGCAGTGCGGCATACTTGCCGTCGACGATCAGCGGCTTGCCATTGAACAGGAACAGGCGGACGTCGCCATCGCGTGCGGCGGGCAGATACTCCTGCGCGATGATGTAGCTGGAGCGGGAGAGTGATTCGACGATCTGTTTCATGTTGGTGTCGTCGCGGTCGAGCAGGTACACGTCCTGTCCGCCGTAGCCGCGCACCGGCTTGAGCACGATGCGCTTCTTCTGCTCGTCGTAGAAGCGTCGCACCTCGTCGTAGTTGCGTGTGATGATGGAGCGTGGCCGTACGGACTCCGGGAACTGCTCGAGGTACATCTTGTTGACCGCATACGAGAGCGTGTGCGGGTGGCTGAGCACGATGACGCCGTGCAGCACGGCCATCTGGCCGAATACGATGCCGGCATCGACTTCCCACGGCCGGTTCGCGAGCTGCTCCACCGGATTGTAGCGCAGGTAGAGCACATCGAGATCTTCGGTCTGGATGGTGGTGCGCGGCTTGTCGGCTCCCTGGATCGCGGCGAGGAACGCCTCCTGCCTTTCGGCCCCGCCGCGGGGCGCCTTGCGTGCCACGGCGGATATCCGGCCGTCCGAATGATACGTCAACTCACCGACGCCGATCATGTAGACGGTGTGGCCGGCGCGCGCGATCGCCCGTGCGATCACGGTCGTGGCGGCGGCGGGCACCTCGGTATCGACGTCGTTCACGACGACGCCGATGGTCATTCTGCCTCGGGGCATATCATCTCCGTCAGGGTGATGCCGCTGCGGAGCGCATCCAGTCGCTCTCGTGCCGCGCTGTCCTCCAGCACGCGCGGCCTGAGCGGCGGGTCGCGCAGGATGCGGCGGTAACGCAGCTCCCGGATGATCGGGATGTGTTTCTGCGCGATCTTGCCGATGTACAGGGACTCGAGCTGCACACCCTTGCGCAGCAGTGTGAGCAGCTCGATGAGCCCGCGCAGGTAGATGAAGTCGCGCGTGAAGCCGCCGGACTGATGCACGCGCAGCGTGATGTGCCAGGCGCCGTTCGGCGTGTAGCCGTGCTCGTCGCACAGCAGGCGGAACGTGTCCACGAAGGATGCGCCGTCCTCGACCGATCGTGCGGCGACGACGCGCGCGGCGAGGAGTCGCATGCGTGTGCGGTCGAGTCCGCCTGCCAGGTACTCGGCGAGCACGGCGAGGCCTTCCTGCAGCTCGTCGTAGCCGGCGAGGCCGAGTGAGAGCTGCTCGAGCGGCTGCGCGCTGCCGTTCACGTACGTGAGCACGTGCGTGCCCACCTCGTGGTGGAGCAGCGGCGTGACGCGGGCGGGGTCGAGCCGCAGATCCTGCCCGATCAGCAGGTTGCCACGCGACACCATCAGGCCGCTCACGTCCGGCCGGATCTCCGCGGTGGTCGCCAGCGGAGGGTAACGCGTGCGGTAATGGTCGAGCTCTGCGATTGCCCGATCGCGGAACGCACGGGCGTCGACGGTCGTGCGCGCGCGCCGTCGCGCGGTGGGCACGGTCGCGAGCAGGTCACGGGCGGCGTCGAGCAGTGAGTCGGATACAGTGCCGTACAGGCGCTGGCTGCTGAAGCGGAAATCATCGGAGCCGCGCTCACCGATCATGGTGAGCAGCGTGTCCAGCTCGCTCCGCTTGTCCTGGTAGAGATCGGCGATCGCGGGGTCGTCGATGTCCTCCATCTGCAGCGCGAACAGCTGTCGCTTGAGAAGATCCGGGTCCACGGGCAGCAGCCGGTAGCTGAACTGCGGCTCGCGCGCGTACGCATCCGCTTCGAAGCGCGTGCGTGCCTCCGGCTCATTCACGGGGGCCGTGAGCAGCAGCACGTCGAAGGAACGCTCGATCGTGCACAGCGCGCGGTCGATGCTCCATGCGACGTCCGGCAGCGAGCGTGCGCCGAGCCCGAGGTGGTGCGTCACCTCCGCCGACGTCTGGACGCGGACGAACTCGTAGATCGACTTGCGCAGCGCCTGCGAAAGCGCGCGGCGCAGCTGTCGCAGGAAGCGCGGGTAGACTGTCCCTGATTGTGGATCCCGGAAGACGGGTGGCACTTCGAGGCCGAGCAGCAGCACTTCCCGCTGCCACGACTCCGTCACCGTGAACAGCGCCGGCATGCCGGGCGGATGGCGCTCGTCGCTGGCCTGCATGGTGACGTCCAGGCCGGGGCGCAGAGCGGCGACCGACTCGAGCGCGCGTACGAGCCGGGCGGACGTTTCCGGAGCCGGCTTCGCGGGCGCGCGCACGACGAACCGGCGTGCGTCCGGGTCGGGTGACGCCCAGACCTCGATGACGAGAAACGCGCCGTGCTCGGCGGAGCCGTCGTGCGCAACCCTGCGCGCGATCTCACGCGCCTCCTCCGCGTCCCCCCTGCGCGCCGCGAGCCAGGAGGCCTCGCCGGCGATCAGACGTGCGGTTCCGGGGTCGCTGCGGTCGGGCGGCTCGCGGTACACGAGCAGGTAGGGCAGCGCGGGCTCGAGCACGAGCGTGCCTCCGCCCGCGAGCGTGTAGCGCCCCGCATCCAATCCGACCTGCTGCAGTTCTCCGCGCGTCATGTCCCCGTCTTTGCGGTCCGTTCCGGTCCTCTCGCGGACGGCCATGCGCAAGGACTTCGCCACCGGGACGATTTCGCGGTGCGGTAGTTGCCTGTGCAATCGCGAGCCCGGCGCGTCACTGCCGGCACTGACCCTACCAGTGAGCACGATGCGAGAGCAGTTCACCCTTGGTGTCGAGGAAGAGTACCTGCTCGTGGATCCGGCTACGGGCGAGCTGCGCAGCGAAGGCGCGGTCGTACTGGAAACGGACCGGAGCGGGGAAGTGATCGGCGAAGCGCAGGAAACGCTCGTCGAGATCGGAACGCCCGTGTGTCATGACGGGGCCGAGCTGATGGAGCGGCTGCGCGAACGTCGCTTCCAGGCCGCTGCCGCTGCCGCCGCCGTCGATCTCGACCTCCTCGCCCTCGGCACCCATCCCATCAGCGGGTGGAAGGGGCACGAGCTGGCGCAGTCGGAGCGCTCGGCCATGCTGTTCGAGCGGTTCCGGCACATCGTGCGCCTCGACCACATCTGCGGCATGCACGTGCACGTCGCGGTGCCGGAAGGCCTCGACCGGATCGCGCTGATGAACCGGATTCGCGCCTGGACGCCGCACCTGCTGGCGCTCGCCGCCAGCTCGCCCTTCCACGCGGGCGAGGATACGGGCTACGCGTCGATCCGGACGATGATGTGGCGACGCTACCCCCTGAGTGGCGTGCCGCCGCACTTCGCATCCGCCGCCGAGCACAGGCAGTTCATGGACCTGCTGCTGCGCAGCGGGATGATCCCCGACGAACGGACGGTCTACTGGAGCATCCGACCCAGTCCGCGCTATCCGACAGTGGAGCTGCGCGTCTGCGACGTCTGCCCGAGCATCGGCGATGCGGTTTCGATCGCGGTGCTGGCCCGCGCGCTCGTGATCGCCGCTGCGGAGGACCGGCTGCCGGACCCGGCCGCTTCGCTGCCGGAGTCCCTGCACGACGTCGTCCTGCGCGAGAACGAGTGGACCGCTGCGCGCGACGGGCTGGATGCCGAGCTGGTGGCGCCGGACCGTTCGGATGCGCGGGTGACGGTCCGCGCCTCGCTGCACGAGCTGCTCGACCTGGTCGCGCCCATCGCTGAATCCGTCGGCGACGCACACGCACTGGAAGGCATTGCGGCGATCCTGGCGCGCGGCAGCGCGGCGCAGCGGCTGCGGGCGCTGTTCGAGCAGGAGCGGGACCTGCTGACGGTCACCCGCTGGGCGGTGGAGGAAACACGCGCGGGCATCGGAATGGACCGCCGTGCCGTGCGGCGAGACGACGTCAACGGCGAGTTCTCGCTGGCGCGGTAGGCCCGGGCATGCGGGGTCGTGTCTGGGCTCCGGGGGTGCGGTGCTCGCGGGAATCCGCGCCCGGGCTGCCGGGGTTGCGGTACCCGCGGCCATCCGGTTGCCGGTTGCCCGGGGCTGCCCCCCACCGCGCCAACCGTCGCAGCGATTTGCCCTTCCTGTCGCGCTGTGGGGCACCAGGCCCCATGAGACGCCACTCGCCCGACCTGCCGACCGACGTCTGTAGCGCCATGGGGCACCAGGCCTGCTGAGGCGACAACCGCGCGTCGTGCCACCCACGCCTTGCGCGTTGCAGGGTGCCGCGCAACCGCGCGAGGCGACAGCGCTCGCCGAAACCGCCCTGCCGCCGTAAGATCCCCCGAAACGCACA
>DASTYK010000024.1 GCA_035764935.1 Longimicrobiales bacterium
CCGAGCGCGCCGTACGTGAGCCGCACCCGGTCGGGTCCTGCGTACAGGCGGAGGGGCAGCTCGGGATGGCTGTCATCCTCCGCGCAGACGTGCAGCCCATCCCACACCGGCGGCTCGGTCGCGCGCGTTACATGCCAGTCCGCCGACTGCACCCCGACCACTCCGGCCAGCTCCGGAAAGGCCAGGCTCGACTCGAGGATGCCGCCGAAGGCGTAATGGCGCTCAGGCATGTGCATTCAACCCGCTGCGGTCTGTTGATCGATCATTCCCTGCTCCTGGAGGGATGCCGACAACTCGCGGTAGAGCCCGACGAGTTGCGCGTCCAGCGCTTCGTCCTCCTCCCGCTGCTGCAGCACGCAGTGCTGCCACTGTGCGCGTGCATCCTCGACCAGTCCCGCACGGCAGAGTGCGAGCCCCAGGTTGGCGCGCGCCGCGGTGTACGTCGGGTTCTGCGCGAGCACCGACTGCAGCTCCCGCATGGCCGCTTCCAGGAGGCCCAGCTCGATCAGGGTGCGTGCAAGGCGGTTGCGGATGTCGATGAAGGAAGGCCGGATTGCCGTCGCTCGCCGGTACTGCTCGGCTGCCTCGACGTGGTGGCCATGGTCCGAGTAGAGGTCGCCGAGCTCGGCATGCATGTTGGCGAGGCGGGCGGCCAGCCGTGCCGGGTACCGCCCGCCCTGTTGCTGCGCCTGTGCGGCCTGTGCGCCACGCCGGGCCGCCGCCTCGGCTTCCGCGCTGCGCCCCGCACTGCGCAGCGTCCGCGCGCGGTTGTCGTGCGCCTCCACGTAGTCCTCGTTGATCTCGATCGCCCGGTCGAACGCCTCGATCGCTTCCTCCAGGCGGCGCAGCCCGGCCAGGCAGCAGCCGCGCAGGTTGTGCACGTCGGCATAGCCCGGCGCACGCTCTGCCGCACCATCGAAATCATCGAGGGCGCGGGCAAATGCGCCGGCGGCGAGTGCGGCACGGCCGCGCATGATCAACTGCTGCGTCCTCGATCCTGGCATTCCTCACATCCGATCAGGCGACTTGTGAGCTGGCTGTCACCGTGGCTGGTGAACGCGTCGGCGCCCTGCCACTCAGCGGTGGCACCAGCACCGCGGGTACGGGACTGACCGGCCTGGCGGCCGGGACTGTGGTGACACGCGGTGCGACCCACTCCGACTTCCGGAGCGGAGGCTCGCATTCCGGCACGAGGTGCCGGATCGCGTTCAGCAGATCCTCGCGCGTTGCCAGGGTGAGGGCAGCCGCGAGACAGTCGAGTCCACGCTCTAGCTCGGTCCGATCCGTTTCGTCCGTCTGCACGATGCGGATCTTTTCGATCCCCGTCGCGACCGTCTGCTCGACCTGCGACATCAGCTCCTCGTGCAGCTTCTCGCCCGGCCTGAGGCCGGTGAACACGATCGGCACGTCGCGGTACGGCTCCAGTCCCGACAGGCGGATGAGGTTCTCGGCCAGAGAAACGATGCGGACCGGCTCCCCCATCTCGAGCATGGAGATGCGACCGGCCGCCTCGGGCATCACGGACGCCTGCAGCACGAGCTGCACGGCCTCGGGGATTGTCATGAAGTAGCGGGTCACGTCGGGATGCGTGACCGTGAGCGGCTGACCGGCAGCGAGCTGGCGCTTGAACAGCGGGACCACGCTGCCGTCGGAGCCGAGCACGTTGCCGAAGCGCACCGCGCGGAAATCAGTGCCCGACGCACGCAGTGTCGGCCAGCCCAGCACGATGCGCTCCGCGATCCGCTTGCTCGCCCCCATCACGCTGGACGGACGCACGGCCTTGTCCGTCGAGATCAGCACGAACTTCTGCACGCCGTAGCGCGCCGCGCACTCCGCGAGGCGCAGCGTGCCGAACACGTTGTTGCGCACCGCCTCGACCGCGTTCTCCTCCATCAGCGGCACGTGCTTGTAGGCGGCGGCATGGAAGAGGTGCGTGGGCTCGTGCAGCGCGAACAGCTGCTCCATGCGCGCGGTGTCGGTGACGTCCGCGATCACCGGCACGACCTCCAGCCCGGGGTACGCGCGGCAGATCTCGAGGTGCGCGAAGTACAGCGGGCTTTCCGCCTTGTCGACGAGCAGCAGCCGGCGCGGCTGGAAGCGCGCGATCTGCCGCAGCAGCTCCGAGCCGATCGAGCCCGCACCGCCCGTGATCATGACCACGCGATCCGCCAGGTTGGACTCGACGGCGTCCAGTGACAGACGCACCGTCGAGCGACCGAGCAGGTCCTCGATGTCGACGGAGCGGAGCTGGCTCAGGCGCGCCCGGCCGTCCACCAGCTCCTCCAGCGACGGCACGACCTTGAACTCGATCTCCGTTTCGGCACAGCGCTCCACGATGCGCTGCATCTGCCGGCGGTCCGCGGACGGCAGCGCAATGACCAGCAGCTCGATGTGATGCGCTTCGCACAGGCGCGGCAGGTCGTCGGTCGTGCCTTCGACGCGCACACCGTGCAGCTGCATGCCGAGCTTCGCGGGATCGTCGTCGACCAGGAGGATGGGCTGGATCTGGTTGCTGTCGTAGCGCCGGAACTGGCGGAGCAGCGCTTCCGCTGCGTCACCCGCGCCGATGATCAGGGCACGGCGCCCGCGCTCGGCGCGCCGCCGCCACATCCGCTGCTCCCGCGCGCTCCGAACCGCGAAGCGCACCCCACCGAACATGCCCATCGCGATCAGCCAGTCCAGCACGAGCAGCGAGCGCGGCAGCTCCCGGAACTCGCCCACCATGAAGAGCACGACGAGCAGGCCCATGGAGCTGACCGACACGGCCTTGAGCAGGTCCATCAGGTCCTGCATCCCGGCATGCCGCCAGGACCCCTCGTACAGGCGGAAGTACGAGAACGCCGCCAGCCGCAGCGCCAGCAGGACCGGCGCGGTCGCCCAGAACAGGTCCATCCAGCGGGACGGCACCGGGATGTCGAAGCGGAGTGCAAAGCCGGCAAAGTACGCCAGGGGGATCAGCAGGACGTGGGCGGCGAACAGCAGTGGCTTGCGCACGCGGCGCATGTTGAAACGCATCTCCTGCACCCTGTTCTCAGCGCTCACCCGGCAGCGCTCATTGCTGGCTGTGCGCGCGCCGTTTCGACGGTGTTCAGGATGACACCGGCAACGCGCTCGAGGTCCCCACGCGACAGGTTGGATCCGGACGGCAGGCACAGACCCGCCGCGAACAGGTCTTCGGCGACCCGGCCGCCGATCGTCTCGCACGACCGGAACACCGGCTGCAGGTGCATCGGCTTCCAGACCGGCCGCGCATCGATGTTCTGCGCGGCCAGCGCGAGCCGCAGGTCCTCGCGGCTCACCCCCAGCACGCACGGATCGACGGTCAGACACGTCAGCCACCGCGTGTGACGACCCCACGGCGCTTCCGGCATGAACGCGACCCCCGGCAGGTGCCCCAGCGCCTCGACGTAGAAGGCAAAGTTCGCCCGGCGAGCGGCGACCCGGTCCTCGAGCAGGTGCAGCTGTGCGCGGCCGATCGCGGCGAGGACGTTGCTGAGCCGGTAGTTGTAGCCGATCTCGGCGTGCTCGTAGTGCGGCGCCGGCTCGCGCGCCTGCGTCGCCAGCTTGCGTGCGTGCAGCGCCAGCGCATCATCGTCGGTCACCAGCACACCACCGCCCGACGTGGTGATGATCTTGTTGCCGTTGAACGAGAAGATGCCCGACTGTCCGAATGTGCCCGGGTTCTTCCCCTTGTAGAGAGCGCCCAGGCTTTCAGCGGCATCCTCGACGACCGGCACGCCGTGGAAGGTGCACGCCTCCATGATCGGATCGAGGTCCGCACTCTGCCCGTACAGGTGCACCACGACCACAGCGCGCGGCAGCCGGTTCACGCGCGCACGCCGGGCCAGCGCATCGAGCAGCAGGCCGGGATCCATGTTCCAGGTCGACCGGTCACTGTCGATGAACACGGGCGCCGCACCCAGGTAGCAGATCGGGTTCGCGCTCGCCGAGAACGTGAGCGTGCTCACGAAGACGTCGTCGCCCGCACGCACCCCGGCCAGCTTCAGGGCGAGGTGCAGCGCCGCGGTCCCGCTCGCCAGCGCCACCGCGTTGCGCACGCCGACACACGCGGCAAACTCACGCTCGAATGCATCCACGTGCGGGCCGAGCGGCGCGATCCAGTTGCTCGCGAACGCATCCGCCACCAGGAACTCCTCGAGCCCGCCCATGTGTGGCGACGACAGCTCGATGCGTGTCGGCGTCGGTTCCGTGACGACCGGTGTAGCGCGCAGGTGCGCACTGGCTGGGATCTCGAGTGAGCTCGCTACTGGCACGGTGCCGCTCTGCTGATGGCGGGCCTTCGCGACGCATTGCGTCGAGGTTCAGCCGTTGGGTTCGCAATGCGTGTGCGCAGCGGTGGGATGGACCGCATCGGACGAATTTCACGTCTTCCTGCCGTTTTCTGCGTCAGGTCCATCCTCTTTTGTGCGACCCGATGTGGAACCGGACCTACTGCTGTCGAGACGCCTCTACACGGCACACCACAGCCGCACGCACGTGCGCACACTGCACTCGAAGTCGATCGACCGGGCACCACCGGGCGGAGAACGCGGCGGGTGACGTGCACGCGTGCGCGCGACCGTCCGTCTGCGCGACGCCGCATGCATATATGCACGCGCGCCTGACGCGACGCGCGCACGGCAGCTGTACCTGATGACTCGCGCCCACAGGTGGTGAGCGGAGCCCACAGAATGGGCGCGCATGGACGACGCAGCAGCACGGGAGCAAACAGCAGGCGCGACGGGTCCGGAACATGCCCCCGGGGAGTCCATCGAGACAGTGCAGGCGCATGTGCAGGCACGCGCCCGTGCACTCCCCAACATCACCTACCGGTACCGAGGCGTCATGCACGACGTCGGCTCGACCGTGACCGCGCCGCCGCGCCCATCACGTGCGGCCCTGACGCGCACTTTCGGCGCGGCGCAGGCCCACCTCAGGACTCTGTCGACCGTCCGCTCCGCGGACGTGGAGCGCTTCGGCAGCACCGCACTCCAGCTCGGGCTCGTGCTGACCGTGATCCACGTGTTCCAGGTGGAGCAGTCGTTCGGCCTGACCCGGATCCTTCCGCTCGTGTTCGCCGGCTTCCTCGTCAATGCGGTGCTGCCCCTGGCGTGGCGCCGGACATTCCTCGTGCTGCTCTCGCTTGGGGCGGCGTGGCTCCTGTTCGGCGTGGAGTACGGCACCGGTCTGATCGGGCTCGGGCTGGGCCTGCTGGCAGTCTGTCACCTGCCGATCCGGTTTGGCGCGCGCGTCGCCCTGCTGCTCCTGGCCGGTGCCGTCCTCGCCGGCGTCCGCGCCGAATGGATCCCGATCCCGTTCGGCCGCATGCCGCGCCTGCCCACGCTCGTGCTGCCGATCCTCGGGTCGATGTTCATGTTCCGCCTGGTCGTGTACATGTACGACCTGCGCCACGAGAAGAAGCCGGCGACCATGGCCGAGCGGATCGGCTACTTCTTCATGCTGCCGAACTTCTGCTTCCCGCTGTTCCCGGTGGTCGACTACAGCACGTACCGACGCACGTACTACGACCGCCCGGCGCTGGACATCTACGAGAAGGGCGTGCAGTGGATCTTCCGCGGCGTCGCGCACCTGCTGCTGTACCGGATCGTGTACCTGTACCTGGTGCCGGCGCCCGCCGACGTGCAGAGCCTGGGCGGCGTCGTGCAGGCCATGCTGACTACGTACCTGCTCTACCTGCGCATCTCGGGGCAGTTTCACCTGATCGTCGGCATCCTGTGCCTGTTCGGGCACAACCTGCCGGAAACGCACCGGCTGTACTTCCTCGCATCCAGCTTCAACGACTACTGGCGACGGATCAACATCTACTGGAAGGACTTCATGATGAAGCTCTTCTACTATCCGTCGCTGATGCGTGCGCGCGCGCTCGGGGTCATTCCCGCCATGGTGATCGCGACGGTCGTCGTGTTCGCGGGCACCTGGCTGCTGCACTCCTACCAGTGGTTCTGGATGCGCGGCAGCTTCCCGCTGCGTGCAACCGACGCGCTGTTCTGGGGCATTCTCGGCGGGCTGGTCGTGATCAACTCCGTGCGTGAAGCGCGGCGCGGCCGGGCGCGCACGCTGACGCGACCGGAGGTGACCGTTCGCAGCGCGCTGTCACTGTCGGCCAGGACGGTGGGAATGTTCGTGGCGATCACCGTGCTGTGGTCGCTCTGGAGCAGCTCGACCGTGGAGGAGTGGGTGACGCTCGTCGCCGCCGCCGGCAACAGCGGGCCCGCGGCATTCGCGCTGCTCGCCGTCGCGCTCGCGGCGCTGATCGCGATCGGCGCCGCGCTGCAGCTCGCCGGTGAGCGCCTGCGGCGACCGGCCCCGGAAGGACCACGCCCGCCACGCTGGTCGCCGGTGCTCGCCTCGGCTGCTGCCGCCGCGCTCATCCTGGTCGGGCTGCCCCAGACGCGCGCGTGGCTCGCACCCCCCGCGGCGGGACTCGTCGCCTCCCTGCAGGACGACGGGCTGAGCGCACGCGACGAGGAGATGATGGACCGCGGCTACTACGAGGGGCTGCTGGACGCAGATCGCTATACCAATGCACTCGCCACCGTGCAGGCACTTGCGGAACGGCCCGATGACTGGGGCGGCGCCGGTCGCGTGAGCCAGGTGACCGTGCCGCGCAACGACCTGCTCGACTACGAGAACCGGCCGCTCTACTCCGATGTCGTCAAGCTGGCCGAGCTGAACATCAACGAGTTCGGCATGCGCGACCGCGCCTACACACTGCAGAAGCCGCCCGGCGTCGTGCGCATCGCGTTTCTCGGTTCCTCGTACGAAGCGGGCGCCGGTGTCCGCGACGACGAGACGTACGAGAACGTCGTCGAGGACCGGCTCAACCGTGAGCTCGGCGAAGCGGGTGTGGGCTACGAGATCCTCAACTTCTCCGCCGCCGGCTACACCGTGCTGCACGGCTTCCTGATCGCCGAGCAGCGCGCGTGGAACTTCGAGCCCGATGCCGTGCTGTTCGCGCTGCACACCAACGAGGCCGGCGGTCGTCTGCTCTCGCACCTGCGCGTGATCGTGCAGCGACAGGTGGCGAACCCGTACCCGGAATTGCGCGAGCTGATCGCCAGTACCGGTGCGACGGCGGACATGAGCGAGCGGGAGATCGAGCGGCGGCTGCAGCCGATCCTGCCGGACGTCGCGCGCTGGAGCCTGTCCGAGCTGGCGGAGCGCTGCCGCAGCCGGGGCATCCCCTGCATCGCCACGTTCGTGCCGACCACCGCCCAGGCGGGCGGCGCACCCGCCGATCGCGTCGCCGAAGTGATGCAGATGGCCGAGGCCGCCGGCTTCACCACCTGGACGCTGGACGGCGCCTACGGCAGCTACTCCCAGGACCAGGTCCAGCTCGGCGAATGGGACGCACACCCGAACGTGCTCGGCCACCGGCTGCTCGCAGCGGGGCTTTTCGATCTGCTGGTGAAGAACCCGCAGGCGTGGCAGCCGCAGCGCACCGACGACGCCGCAATGACTGCGGCCGCACAGTGAACCAGTCGACCAGGGGATTGGGCGAAATGGAAGCGATGAACGCCACCGTCAAGGATTACATCCTGACCGAGTTCCTGCCGGGCGAGCGCCCCGACGCGCTCGACGAATCGACGCCGCTCATCACGGGCGGGATCCTCGATTCCATCGCGACGGTCCGGCTCGTCGTGTTCCTGGAGGAGCAGTTCGGCGTGCGCTTCCAGCCGCACGAGATGAGTCCTGACCACCTTGACTCGATCCGCGCGATCACCGATACCGTGCGCGCCAAGCGCGCCGAGCACGCATGACCGCCACACGCACGCTGCACGGCCTGCTGCAGCGGTCGGCCAGCGTGTCGCCGCAGGCGCCGGCCGTCGAGGACCCGGCGCATGACGCGTCCGCGACCTACGCAGAGCTCAGTGCACTGGTCGCCGAGGTGCGCGACGCGCTGACCAGGCTCGGCGTCAGCCGCGGCGACCGCGTCGGGCTCTGCACGCCCAAGTCGATCGGCAGCGTCGCCTCCATCTTCGGCATCCTGGAATGCGGGGCCGCCTACGTTCCGGTCGACGCGTCTGCGCCGGTCGAGCGCAACGCCTACGTGTTCTCCGACTGCGCCGTGCGCGCGGTCATCGTTTCGCGCCCGATCGTCGCCGCACTCGAGGCAGCCGTCGGACGCACACTCCCCGTGGTCACGGAGCTGCACGGCACACACGCGTACGGTGGCGACCTGGTCGTCGTCGACTACGGTAGCGGAGCACAGGCCGGCACAGCACCGGAATACGACGGCGAGCTGGCCTACATCCTGTACACGTCGGGCTCCACCGGCCGGCCCAAGGGCGTCGTGCACACGCATGCGAGCGCGCTCAGCTTCGTCGACTGGTGCTCGCAGGTGCTGCAGCCCACGCATCACGACCGCTTCTCCTCGCACGCGCCGTTTCACTTCGACCTCTCGATTCTCGACATCTACGTCCCGCTCGAGCACGGCGGCACGCTGGTCCTGATCGGCGAGGAGCTGGGCAAGCAGCCGCAGGTGCTCGCACCCGTGATCGCGCAGCGGCGCATCACCGTCTGGTACTCGACACCGACCATTCTCCGGCTGCTCGCCGAGTACGGCCGCATGCAGGAGCACGACTACAGCGCTCTGCGCCTGGTGCTGTTCGCCGGCGAGGTGTTCCCGGTCAAACACCTGCGCGCGCTGCAGGCGCTCTGGACGGCACCGGAGTACTACAACCTGTACGGCCCGACCGAGACCAACGTCTGCACGTACTACGCAGTGCCCAACCCGCTGCCGGCCGGGCAGACGGAGCCGTGCCCGATCGGTGTCGTGTGCGAGAACGACCGGGCACGCGTCGTCGACGAGCACGGCCACGATGTGCCGAAGGGGAACGAAGGCGAGCTGTGCATCGCCGGCGGCACGGTCATGCAGGCGTACTGGAACCTGCCGGAGCGGACGGCGCAGGGCTTTCACGTCGACAGCGCGGGCGAGCGCTGGTACCGCACGGGCGACATCGTGCGCGAGCAGGCCGACGGCATCTTCATCTTCCTCGGGCGGCGCGACCGCATGGTCAAGCGACGCGGCTACCGCGTGGAGCTGGGCGAGATCGAGGCCGCACTGTACCGCCACCCCGCGGTCGCGGAAGCGGCCGCCGTGGCGGTCAGGGACGCGGACGGCGGCGTCCTGATCCGCGCGTACATCACCGGCCGTGAGCCCGACGCCGCGCCGTCCACGATCGAGCTGAAGCGCTTCTGTGCCGGTCACCTTCCGCTTTACATGGTGCCCGACCAGTTCTCGATCCACGCGAGCCTGCCCAAGACGTCGACGGACAAGGTCGACTACCAGACGCTGCTGGGACTCGCCTGATGGATTTCACGATCTCCGATGAGCACCGGCTGCTCCGCGACGAGATCATCCGCTTCGCGCGCAACGAGCTGAGCCCCGGCGTGATCGAGCGCGACCGGAGCGGCGTGTTTCCGCGCGACCTGTGGCTGAAGTGCGGCGAGATGGGGCTGCAGGGGCTGCCGGTGCCGGAGGAGTACGGCGGCGCAGGCCTCGACCCGCTCGGCACTGCGCTCGCCCTGGAGGCACTCGGCTACGGCTGCGAGGACGGCGGCCTCACCTTCGCCATCTGCGCCCACCTCCTGGCCTGCGTCGTGCCCGTGTGGAAGCACGGCACGGAGGAACAGAAGCAGGCACTGCTGCCCGCCCTGTGCAGCGGTCGCATGATCGCGGTCAACGGCATGACCGAGCCCGGCTCCGGCTCCGACGCGTTCGCGATGCACACGCAGGCGCGTCGCAATGGCGCGGGGTACAGGCTGACGGGGAGAAAGACGTTCGGCTCCAACGGCCCGGTCGCCGACGTCGCGCTGGTGTACGCGCTCACCGATGCGACCAGGGGCTATCACGGCGGGGTCACGGCGTTCGTCGTGCCGACCGCCAGCGACGGCTTCAGTGTCGGCCAGAAGTTCGAGAAGATGGGGCTGCGCACGTCACCGATCAGCGAGCTGGTGCTCGAGGACGTCTGCGTGCCCGATGACGCGGTGCTGGGCGGAGTGGGCGGCGGCACTGCACTGTTCACCGAGTCCATGGAGTGGGAGCGCATCTGCATCGCCGCGGTGCACGTCGGCACGATGCAGCGGCTGCTCGAGCAGGCGACGTCGTACGCACGCACGCGCACTGCGTTCGGCCGACCGATCGGCAAGCACCAGGCTGTGGCGCACCGGCTGGTGGACATGAAGGTGCGCCTGGAGGCGAGCCGGCTGCTGGTCTACCGTGCCGCGTCGCGGCTCGACCACGCACGCGACATCGCGCTCGACGCATCGCTGGTGAAGCTGTTCGTGAGCGAATCGCTCGTGAAGAGTGCACTGGATGCAGTGCAGACGATGGGTGGCTACGGCTTCATGACGGAGTACCACGTCGAGCGGGTGCTGCGCGACGCGGTGGGCAGCACGCTCTACTCGGGGACGTCGGAGATCCAGCGCAACATCATGGCGGGCTGGATGGGTCTGTAGCGGGGTCGTCCAGCACGACCAGCTCGCGCTCCTGGAGCTGCAGCAGGAACTGCTGGACGTCGGCGGCGAGGTCGGCGGGCGGCGCGTCGAATGCGGCCTGGATCCGCTCCTGCAGCCTGCCGATCGTGACCGGCTCCGCGAGCAGGTCCCAGATCAGTGCACCGACACCGCTCAGGTCGTGATACGCGCCCGTGTCCAGGTGCAGCAGCACCGCCCCGCGCTCCCCGCTCAGCGGGTGCCAGACCACGCGATCTGCCCTGCGCGCGATGGTGTGCGGCGTGATCATGAGCGTATCGACCATGAAGGGCTCGCAGCAGGAAACGAGGCGTAACGGATGTCCGAAATGTGGCGCTCCCGAAGAGCCGATGTCCAGCGTGTCGTTCGGGCGCTGGTACTGGTGTGGCGCAGTGCGCCGACTGCGGCGACCATCAACGCGGTGCTGATCGTCGTACAGTCGATCCTGCCCCTGGCCGGGCTGTACATCTTCAAGCTGATCATCGACGCCGTCGCCGCGGGTGCCGCGGACGGCAATGTCAGCTTCGAGCGCGTTCTCCTGCTGATCGGACTGGCCGGACTGATCGCGGTTGCCGGCGTCGCCGCCGGCGCACTGGCCGCGCTGACCGGTGAAGTGCAGGCGCTGCAGGTCACGGACACGATGCGCGAGCGCCTCAACGAGAAGTCCATCGAGGTCGACCTCGCCTACTACGAGGACCCGCGCTACTACAACACGCTGCACCGCGCCCAGCAGGAAGCAGCGTTCCGCCCGATGCGGCTCGTCACCAACCTGACGGGCGTGCTGCGGAACAGCGCAGTCGCCGTCGGCCTGCTGGTCCTGCTCGCCAGCGTTCATGCGCTGCTCGCCACGATTACCGTGATCGCCGTGCTGCCGGCACTCCTTCTGCGCGTGCGACACTCGCGCCGCCTGCACCAGTGGCAGCGCGACCAGTCCGCCGCCGAGCGTCAGGCCGGGTACCTGGGGTGGCTGCTGAGCAATGCGGATCACGCCAAGGAGATCCGGATCTTCGAGCTGGGCAGTGTGCTGCACGATCGCTACCGCGCACTCCGGCTGGCACTCCGACAGGGGCGGATCCGTCTCACGCGTGCACGCACGCTTGCCGATGCCGCCACGCAGACCGGCGCGGCCCTGGTCGTGTTCGGATCCTACGCATTCATCGGCTACCAGACGCTGATCGGCGTGCTCACCGTCGGCGACCTGGTGATGTACTTCGGTGCGGTGCAGCGCGGGCAGAGTGCACTGCAGTCGCTCTTCACCGGCCTGGCCGCACTGTACGAGGACAACCTGTTCCTTTCCAACGTCGACGAGTTCCTCGAGCTCGAGCCGGCGATCCGTGCGCCGGCCGAGCCCCGGTCGATCCCGGTGCTGCGGGACCGCGGCCTGGAGTGCGAGAACGTGTCCTTCCGCTACCCGTCCAGTCCCGGCCCCGTGCTCGAGAACATCGACCTGGAGGTCCATCCCGGTGAGATGATCGCGCTGGTGGGGCCGAACGGCTCCGGCAAGACGACGCTCGTGAAGCTGCTCTGTCGCCTGTACGATCCCGATGCCGGTCACATCCGCTTCGGCGGAATCGACCACCGGGAGTTCGACCCGCGCGCGTACCGCAAGGCGATCGCCGTCGTGTTCCAGGACTATGCGCGCTTCCACCTGACCGCGCGCGACAACATCTGGTTCGGCGACGTCCGTCATCCGCCCATGGACGAGCGCGTGCGCAGTGCTGCCCGGCTGAGCGGCGCCGATGCAGCGATCGAGAAGCTGCCCAGGCGCTACGACAACGTGCTCGGCCGTCTATTCGCCGATGGACAGGAGCTCAGCATCGGCGAGTGGCAGAAGGTAGCGCTCGCCCGAGCGTTCATGAGCGACGCGCGCGTGCTGATCGTCGACGAGCCGACCAGCGCGCTCGATGCGACGGCGGAAGCGGAGGTCATGCAGGTACTGCGTCAATTGATGCACAACCGCGCAGCAATCGTGATCAGCCACCGCCTCGCGAGCGTGCGCTCCGCGGACCGCATCTACTGCATGGAGCGGGGACGGATCGTGGAAAGCGGCACGCATGATCAGCTCATGCAGCGCGGCGGGACGTACGCGCGCATGTTCAGCACGCAGGCCGCGATGTACGGGACGCCCGACGTCGCGCTGGAAACGTCGCTCTAGCGCGCCTCGCCGGTGCCGAGCGTGGCTGCAGCCGCCCGGGCACGGCCGTTGGACCTTGCCCGCTGCCCCAGCAGCAGCGGCACCGACCGGAGCAGCAGCCTGAACGGGCGGATGAACGCGTGCAGCGGGATCACCAGCCCGCCTGCCTTCAGCACCCGCCACTGCTTCGGGTCGCTCGGGGTGGTGATGCGGTACGCCAGGAAGCGGAGCCGATCGCGCAGCCGCTCGCGGGCGCGGTAGTGGAAGAGGTCGTCCTCCAGCCCCACGTAGGTTCGCTCCAGGTGACCGGCCCGCAGGCGGGCCGCTACCTCCGCACTCAACCGACGGGCCTGCCCATCCCGTCGGCCTGCCTCGAGCACCGCGCGCGGGACGTCCAGCCCGACGAGATCCTGCGCCAGGAGCATCCCGATCAGCACCATGCGTCGGACTCCGCGCGCCGTCGCCTTGTCGAGCAGATCATCCCACTCGGGGGGAGCCAGCCGGTGTGCGGATTCCGCCATGCTGCACAGCAGCTCCAGTCGCTGCCAGGAGTGCTTGGTCCCGTGCAGGCAGAGCAGCAGGACGAGCTCCGTCAGCGGGATACACCATACCTGCTGCCCGGCGATCCGCATCGACTCGAGATCCGGCGCGAGCCGGCTGAGCGTCAGCGGGTACGCATAGTCGCCGTTGGTGAATGCCCAGTGCAGCTCGAGGATGGTCCCGGTCGGACTCGCAAAGCCCGCACTGTAACGGCTGCGCAGCATGAACTCCCGCTGGCCGTTGAGCAGTCGTATCTGCTCCGTGTAGCCGCGCTCCATGAGCAGCCGCTGCATCGCGCGAACGTCGCGGCGACGAACAACGAGATCGAGATCGCGCGCCTGCCGCATCGCGGGCACGCCATAGAGCTGCCAGCTCAGGAATGGGCCCTTGTACGGCAGCACGGGAATGCCCCGCTCGCCTGCGGCGTGAATGAGCGTCAGCGCGTCGCCCGTGATGCGCAGCATCCGGAGCGCGTTCTGGTGCTCGAACTGTCGCATCCTCGCCAGTGCCTCGGCGGGCACGCGTCCCGGCAGGTGATCGAGGGTGTTCAGGACGAGAGGCAGCATGCGGTGCCCGATCGCGAGCGTGGCCACGCGGTCCCAGTCCAGTCCGCGCGACAGCAGCCCGTCGATGCGCTCGAGGCTGTCGGGTGCGGGTTGCGGACGACTGCAGTCGAACAGCAGCTGCATCTCCGCTGTGGCGGCCGGCTCGTCAAGCATTCGGCTGCGGGTGTTGGCCATCACTCTACTCGTCGAACGGCAGCAGTGGTGCAGGGGCGTTACCCGGCCGAAGGGGCCGGATTCGTTGCCGCGGGTGCGCAACAGGTGCGGAAGATGACGCCGGCCCGCCGCGACAGGTGGTCGCAACGGGCGCGTTCCTGCCGCTCAAGAGTCGCGCAATCTTACGCGATCCGTGAGTGCGTTCTGGCGGCGCACACAAAGCCGTACGGGGCATGAAGCTTGCCGCTTTTCCCACGCCGCGCGGTAGGTCAGCCGCGTCGGCTCTCCAACCACTTGATGCCGATCCCGGCATCAGGCAACCCCACCTCGGGCGCGCTCAGCGTAGCGCGCGGGAGGATTTGCGATGCGCTATGAACGCCCCCAGATAGCGGACCTGGGATCGATCGCGGCACACACCTTCATGCCGGACCCGGGCAACAGTCAGAGTCACAAGGGATTCAACAACCTGAACGGTGACCACGACTGCGAGCTGTCGCACAGCTTCGGCGACAACCCCAATGGCCCCGGCCACTGCGACGGCGACGATGGGAACCCGAGTCCCAACAACTGACGCCTGACCGCGGAGCTCTCCCGGTCGCTTGAGGAAGGGGGCACCGTCATGGTGCCCCTTTTCTTCACTCACTCAGTCTCACCATTGAATCAACGATGCCGACGCTAGCTGCCTGCCTGGGTGATGCCTCCTGCGGAGACGCCGTGAGGCGTATGCTCGAGACCGTTCCGGAACGGGGAACGCGAATCAGCGTCGTGCGTCTTGCCGACTTCGCTCTCGGCCTGGCGGAGGACGATCGCCGGCCGGATGAGGGGTCGATCTGCGAGCGCGACGGCTGGGCCGCAGGGGTCGTGGGTACCGTCGACAACCTGCAGCAGCTGCGTGGCGCCTCGCCGGCCGAGGCGGTGCTCGAGCTGATCCGGTCGAACGGACCGCAGGAATTGAATCAGCTGCGTGGTGTCTTCGCGGCAGTTGTCACGGACGGCCGACGTGCGTGGGCCGCCCGTGACCAGCTGGGAACCGAGACACTGTACTACCACGTCGCCGGGGACCGGCTGCTGCTGGTCAGCGAGCCCAAGCAGCTGACCGCAGTGCCGGGCGTGCACCTGCAGCCGGATCTCGAAATCGTCGAAGCAATTTTCTACGGTGAGAATTACGAGCCCGACCGGTCCGTGTACCGCAACGTCGGGCGCGTCCAGATGGCGTCGTACGTGGAATGGGACGCGACGCACCTGCGAGTTGGCCGCTACTGGCACCCGGCACGCCTGTTCGAGACCGCCCGGCTCTCTCCCGCCGACATCAGGGACCGCTTCGACGAGTTGATGTCACAGGCGGTCCGCAGAACGCTTCGGGGCGATGACGCGATCCTGCTGAGCGGCGGCATCGACTCGCCGGCCGTCGCTGCCTATGCCGGCTCGCGCGAGCGACAGAACGGGCAGCGGCCGGTCGGTGCAATTTCCGGTGTGTATCCGAAGCACCCGTCCGTGGACGAGACACCGCTGATCCAGATGCTGGCGAAGGAGTTCGGCCTCGAGTTGCACACGTACGAGCCGCCGCCGCTCAGCCTGAAGTGTCTCGCGCACTGGGTGCGGACGTTCGATGGGCCGTGGTCGGCATGGCACCCGGGACTCACCGAGTTCAGCTACCAGCTTGCCGCATCCCTCGGCTACAAAGTGCTGCTGACGGGTTTCTTTGCCGAGAACGTCGCCGACCTGCATCGTGGGCTCGTGCCGTACCTGGTGTCGCGCGGGCGCGTGCGTCCTGCAATGAAGCATCTGCGCTACCGCCGAGCCATCGGTACGACGCGCGAAGCGAATGCGCGACTGGTCGCGTCCACGCTGCTGCCCCGGTGGGTGATGGCGCGACGCCGGCGTCGCCTGCCCGTTGCCATCATTCCTTCCTGGATGGACAGGAACCGCCTGGCCGAGCGCGACGCCGCGATCACGGTCGCGCCACGCAACCAGTGGAAGACCGCGCAGCTCGGCTTCCTGAGCGGGCAGCACCCGTCGATGGAAGCGTTCGCGAAGCTGCAGGCGCGCTGGGGCATCCGCGCGCGTCACCCCTTCTCGGACGTGGACCTCTGGGAGTTCTTCGTCAGCCTGCCCGCACAGGACAAGCACCCGGACGGGCGCGGCAAGGCCCTGCTCCGCAACGTGCTGCGCGGCCGTGTGCCCGACGTGATCCTGACCCGCAGGAAAGTCGTGTTCAACGCATTCATCACCGATCGCATCGACTACGACTCGCTGCGGCACTGGCTCATCGATCCGGAAGTCCGCATACGCGGCATCGATTACCCGTTGCTGGCAGAGCGGCTCACCGCGCAGAACATGTCGATGTCGGAGTTCATGTCGGCAAAGGATCTGGCGACTGCGCATGCATTCCTGGCGCAGTGGTGACGCGTCGGTGCCCTCGCACCATCCAGCGCTCCGTCAATGTCAACGATTGCATCAAGCACGCGAAGGCACACTTGAGCAGACCCATCACCATCGCGGCCGCACCCCACGTGGCGTTCCGCAAGCTGAGCGCTGAGGGCGCCGTCGTGCTGCACCTGAAGTCGGCAGCCTACTTCCGACTGAACGAGCTCGGGGCAACCATCTGGGGCATGGTCCAGGACGAGACCCCGTTCAATGAAGTGGTGAGCCGCATCAGCTCACTCTATGAAGAAACGCCTGCCGAGCTGGAAACGGAGATCGCGCAGTTCGTCGACGAGCTGGCGTCGCGCGACCTGCTCACGGTCCGCCCGCTCAGCTGAACCGCAGCAGCTCCAGGTGCGCCCCCTTGCCCGGAGGCGGACCGACGTCGATGCCGCGGATTTCCACCCACGCATGGGCCATCGGTGAATCCGGCACTTCCGGCATCCCGATCACGAGCTCCGGCGTGTAGCCGTCCTCCCGCAGCAGCCGGTACAGCACCAGGCTGGTGATCAGGCAGCGCGCCTGCAGCGGTCCGATACGCAGGACGGCCGCGACGGCACGACCCAGGGTGCGCGGGTGCTGCGCGGCCCGGTGCGGGCGCGCGCCGTCCGCGAGCGCGTGCACCAGGTCCGGCAGTTCGCGGCGGCCCACCATGCGGCGCACCAGTACGAACGCCCGGAGGATCCTCGCCGCCGTGCGGCCGCGATGCGTCAGGCGCTGCAGGGTGTTCACGGTGCGCGACCCGCCTCGATCACCAGGTTCATGACATCCGGCAGGCTTTCACGCGTGAGCGGCCGCACCAGCTTCCAGATCGGAACGGACTCGGCAATGTGCGTGATGTCGTTGAAGCAGCGCGCGCGACCTTCCGACGTGGGCAGGTTGAGCGAGATCGCCCACAGGTCTTGGATCATCGAGACCGGCTCCAGCCGCTCCATCGCCAGCGTCGATCCCCGGTGCAGCAGCACGATGCCGGCGAGCGGCAGCGGATCGCACGTGCCGCGCTGCGCCGGCTCCAGCGCCAGGTGCACCTTCTCCGCATCGGCCGCAACCTCCCGCGCACCGGGTACGTCGAGCCACCGGGCGACGTCCCTGCGCAACCGGAGCACCGCCGGCCCGGGATACACCCGGGGCGTCGTCGTTCCGACGTCGAGGCGGATCAGGTCCTCCGACAGAAGCCGATGGCCCGCAGCCGACAGTGCGCCGGCCAGCGTCGTCTTGCCGTGATGACTCGGCCCCGTGAGGATGACGACCCGGCCGTCCACCTCGACTGCCGATGCGTGCAGCAGCAGGCCACCACGCGCCAGCACCAGCAGCGCGGCCGGCAACCCCCAGATCTCCGCCTCCAGCCATGCCGGCTCCGGCCATGGCGGGACCTCGATCGAACCGGCGGTGCTGTCCACGACGAACCAGCCGATGCCCTCCACGTCGACCGAGAACGTGCCGTTCCTCTCGTAGATGTGCGTCACCGCGCCATTGCGGCTCGTTCGCTGGGCGAGAAAGCTGCCGACCTGGTCCGGCGGTGACCCGTTCTCACGAACCAGCAGCGGCTCACCACCGCCGGAACGCAGGTAGTTGAATCGCGCCCGGGAGTGAACGGAGAATCCGTGAACCGAACCGGCTGACGCCGAACCGGCGGCCTGGCTCATCTGGGCTCCCGCCCGCGCACACGTCGATCAGGCGAGTCCCCACGGCATCCGATGGATGCGCGGAGCACTGACTGCGTGTGGCGGAGCTGCGAGTGGGTGGATCACCGGTGGTGTTCAGCCGTGATACCGCAACAGCCACGCCCGCGCGCACGGGCGACTGAACGTTGCGCCAGCGCCACACGCACGCGGGCCTGCGGCGCCGAAGTGTCGTGTCCATGCGCCTTTCCGCACACCACTGCCCGGCCCTGCATTTGCGCATTCGCCTGCCCGGACGCCCCTTCCGTTCACCAGAACCGAGCAATGCTGCCCAGACCCCACCCTGCCGTGCTGTTCGAGCCAGTTCCAGGCGGCGCGATCCTGCTGCACACGGAGAACGAGATCTACTTCGAGCTGAACGCGGTGGGTGTCGAAGTCTGGGAGCTGCTGCCGCCGGCGTGCACGCGCATCGACGAGGCCTGCGACAGATTGGCCAGCCGGTACCCGGACGTGCCGGCGGAATCGCTGCGCGCGGACGTGGTCGAGCTGCTGGACGGGCTGTCGACAGAGGGCCTCGTCATTCCCGCAGAGACGTAGTGCGCGCCGCCGTGTCGAGCTGGCCCGCCCGTCTCCGCGGACTGACACTCCAGGACATGCGCCTGCTGCTGGAAGCGCAGCGCGACCTGCTCGCCTGCCAGCTCGCGAAGTGGCTGCGGCCGGTCGGCAGGCTGCTCGACTGGGAGAACGCGTCGACCGGCGAGGACGTGCAGCCCGTGGCGAGCCTGCAGACGCTGCGCGCCGTCGGCTGGGCGGTCACGCGTGCTGCCAGCTACGGCGTGTTCCGGCCGCAGTGCCTCGTTCGCTCCCTCGCCATTCAGCGCATGCTCCGGCGCCGCGGCATCGCGGGCAGCACCATCCGCATCGGCGTGCGGCTGCAGGACGGCGCGTTCAGTGCGCACGCCTGGGTCGAAGTCGGTGGGCTCGTGATCGGCGATTCGCGCGCACACGTCGAGTCGTTCACGCGTATCACCGATCACCGGCTGGTCCAGCTGTGAACATGTCGGCCGCGACTGCAGTGCCCCTGTCCGAATCAGACATGCAGCCGGTGGACGCGCCGGCCGGATCGATCCGTCACATCGTCTCGCCCGAAGCGCGCGTGCTGCTGTACGCGATCGGCGCCACGACGGATCGTGCCGGGCTGCGCCGCACGCTCACGCATCCCGACTTCGCGTGGGACCGGCTGTTCGATCTCGCCATCCGCGAAAAGGCCGCACCCGCGCTGCACGAACTGCTCGCAGGGTTGTCCGCGGATCTCGTACCCGCGGAACCGCGGAGCCGTCTTTCCGCACTGCTCCGGCTCACGCACGTGCGCATGCTGCGTCTCGAGCAGCTCTTCCTGCAGGCAGTCGACACGCTGCAAGCCCAGGACGTCGATGCCGTTCTGCTGAAGGGCGCCGGCCTCGCCACCACGGTCTACGGCTCCTTCGGCGCGCGCCCCATGTACGACGTCGACCTGCTCGTCCGGCCTGACGATGCGCTGCGCGCATGGAACGCACTGCGCGCGAACGGATGGGTGCACGACGAGATCGAGCGGCCAGCGGAGTTCTATACGACGCACTATCATCTGCCTCCGCTCGACGATCCGCTGCGCAGCGGCCTCGCCGTCGAGCTGCACACGTCGCTCACGGACGGCGCGATCGAGATCGACTCGGAGATGATCCGCCGGGAGGCACGTGAGATCCGCGTGCGCGGCAGGCGTGTGCTCGTGCCCGCTGTCGAGCACCAGGTGCTGCACCTCGCGACGCACTTCGCCTGGACGCACGGCATGGCATCGGCGGGGTGGCGCACCTTTCACGACCTGCACCAGCTCATAACGAACACGTCCGTGGACTGGGAGCGCGTGGTCGCGATTGCGCAGGAGACACGCGCGACGACGTCCTGCTACTGGACGTTCCGGCTTGCGCAATCCCTCGCCGGCGTGAGCACGCCGGGCCCCGTGCTGGAGCGGCTGCGGCCACCCCGCCCCGAGGCCGTGCTCCGCGTGCTCGAGCGCCACTACGCCGGCGTGCTCTTCTTCGGCAGCCAGGTGCACTGCCCCTCCGTGCGCGTCACGCAGATGCTCTGGTCGGCCGGAATGGCTCCTCGCTGGTCGGGCCATGGCAGCACGCGCCCGTGGGAGCGCGGCGAGGTGTGGTCGGACACGCGCGGCATGGCCGCGCACGACTCGCTGCTCACGCGCCTGCGCGGCCATGCCCACCGCCTTGCGCACTGGCGACGCTACCTCGGCACGCTGGTACGCTGAGCGAGCGTCGCAGAATTGCCACAGTCGCATCCGGTTGCGACCGCGTCACCGTTGCCCGGCCGCAACAAGAAAACTCCGTCTCCTCTCGCAACCGCGCGGTCTCGCCCGCCGGAACCGTCGGTCCGGCAACCAGTTAGCCTATTGACCGAGCAGCGCGCCTCGCCCGGCCCCGCGGTTGCACCTGCCGCCACCGCGGAAGCGACGATGCTATCCACGGCAGCCAGGTCGATACCAACATGCAGACGATCCAGGAGAGCCGGATCCACACCCCGCCTTCGGCACCGCAGCGGAGCACGCAGCTCTATCATCACTTCACCGTGGACGTGGAAGAGTA
>DASTYK010000025.1 GCA_035764935.1 Longimicrobiales bacterium
ACCAGCTCGGGAACTCGCCGCCGAGATCGTCCGTGAGGCGCAGCGCCGGAAACGCCGCGTTCGCGACGTTGGCGACGTTGATCGTCGCCGCCTCGACGCCGAGGTCCGGGATCGTCACCACGTAGAGCTGGTCGTTGCGGGATGCGAGCGCGTGTCTGCCGTCGGGCGAGACCAGGGTGACGTCGTTCAGGCCGGACGTCCCGCTGACCTGCACGTGCGTGCGCTCGTCCGTCCCGTCCCAGCGCATCGACACGAGTCCGTCGCCGCTGCTGTGCAGGTAGATACGATCCGGCTGATCCGCCCGGAAATGCGGAGCGATGCGGCTGTCCGCGCCTGCAACCAGGCGTGCCTCACCGCCGTCCGCCGGGACCCACACGATCTCGTCGATGCCGGAGCGGCCGGAGAACGGATTGGACGCGCGCAGGAACTCGCGTGCCGATCCGCGCAGCACGACGATGCGCGTGCCGTCCGGCGACCACGCGGGCTGTGCGTACAGCGCGGGCTCGGACGTGAGCCGCTGCGCGTCGCGCCCGTTCGCGCGCACCTTCCAGACGTGCCCGCCCTCGCGGTCCCAGGTCGTGTAGGCGATCCAGCGACCGTCCGGCGACCACACCGGGAAGTGCTCCGACGCGGTGCCCTCGGTCACGCGGCGCGCATCGGTTCCATCCGCCGCCGACACCCAGATGCGGTCGAGCGCCGCGAAGGCCAGCCGCCTGCCGTCCGGTGATGCGACCGCGTTGCGGATCTGGTGCGCGGCGAACGCGCTGTCATCGGGAACGCGCGCATCGAAGTCGAGGCGCGGCCCCACGGCGAGATCGAACCGAACGCGGAACGGGATGCGCTCGGCCGCTCCGCCCTCGACCGGCACCTTCCACATCCCGCCGCCATACGTCGCGACGACGAAGCGCGAGTCGGGCGTGAACGACATGCCCGGCATGACGTCCAGCGTCGCCGCCGATTCCTGGTCGTCGTGCTGCACCGGCCACGCCAGCCACGTTTCGGCGCCCGTGCGCAGGTCGCGGCGGACCAGGCCGGTCTCGCTCTCGTAGCGCGTCGCGTACACGAGCCAGCGTCCATCGGGCGACAGCGTCGGCCGCATCGCGGAGCCGTAGCGGGACGAGCGCTCGCTCGTCGCACCGGTCCGGAAGTCGAACGTCCAGAGCTGGTAGAGCGGGAAATCGACGTTGTACGACCAGTCGCCCATCCGGCTCGCGTACCAGAGCACCTGCGGGTCCGCGCCGAACGCCGCACCGATCCCCTTGCGCCGCTCGTCGCGCACGAGCACGGCGCCGCTGCCGCCCGTGCGATGGAAGATGTGGATCTGCGGCGTGCTGTGTCCGTGGAAGTTCGCGATCGATGCGACGATGTAGTCGCCGTCCGGCGTCCACTCCGGCGATTCCACGCGCTTCGCGTCCAGCCGCGTCACCTGCACCGGGTCGCTGCCGTCGGCCGCGATCGTCCACAGGTTGTCGCTGCCGCTGCGGTCGGAGGTGAACGCAATGCGACGTCCGTCCGGCGACCAGCGCGGCTGCGCATCGAACGCGAGACCCGAGGTGAGCTGCGTTGCCGTGCCGCCCTCGATCGGCAGCGTGAACAGGTCGCCCAGGTAGTCGAAGACGATCGTTCGGCCGTCGGGGCTCACGTCCAGCGACATCCAGGAGCCTTCCGTGCGATCGATCGGCACGGCGCGCCCCTCGAGCGGCAGCGACGACGACGCGCGCGCCGAGCGTGGCACCGTCGTCGTCGTCGTATCGGCCTGCTGTGCCCGGGCACGGACGGGGGCCACGACCGTCAGCACGGCCGTGGCCCCGATGAGTGCCCGGATGCGTGTCCGGCGTCCGCTCACGGCTGGAGCTGGAAGATCACCGGCGTGAGCGACGAGCTGCGCCACTCGTCGCCACCATTGCGCGCATAGACGGAGAGCAGTGTGTACACCGATCCCGGTTGCAGCCCTTGCGCCTGGAGCAGCTCGGCGACGTCGCTGAGCGGAACCTCGTAGCGCACGAGCTTCACGCGGCGCGGGTCATCCGGGTTCGACGGGTTGACCGGCACTTCCGTGATCTGCGGCGAGCTGACCTCGAAGCTCATCAGCGTCGTGGAGAAGTCCGCCTCCAGCCGCTCGATCTCCGCCTCGTTCTCGCCCTGCCAGAACGTGATCGTGTAGCTGTCGGCGCCCTGCGCGGGCGACCACTCGAAGAGCATCATGGCGGTCGACGTCGTGGACGCCTGGAACGTCGCCGGCCGCGCCGCGGTCGTCACGCGCTTGGGCGTGCGGATCAGGAAGTCGCGTTCGGGCGACAGCGGATCGCTGCACCCCGACACCAGCACCGCGGCGGCACAGGCGGCCACCAGGGCGCGCCGCATGCGCGTGCGCTTCGGCATGAAAGCACGATTCGTCATTACTGGATCTCCAGCGCTTCGTCAGGCATGGGAACCGGGAAGATCGGAGCGCCCGTGTTCGAAAGGTTGCGGTGTCCGCGCAGGTAGAAGTTCTCGCGCCAGAGCTCGTCGATCGCGTGGCGGATGCCGTCGGCGTCGAGCGACGCGGCCCACGCCTCGATCTCGGCCTCCGTGAGCGGCGCGCCGTCGGGATCGCGCCCTGCGACGCCGACGTGGTTGGTCGCCAGCAGCGGCGTGGACGCGAGCGCCTGCCGCGCCTCCTCCGTTTCACCAAGACGCAGATGCGCGTCGGCGATGATCAGCCAGAGCGCGTCCGCATCGACGAACATGTCGCCGGGCGGGGTGGTCGCGTCGTTCGCGGGGATCGGGATGTCCTCGAAGCCCGGCCCCGGCAGCGCGATGCCCCAGTTGTTGATGTACCAGTCGGTGATGTAGGCGTACGGCCACGCGAAGGCCCAGACCAGGTCGGGGCTGAGCGCGAGCGCCTCCTCCGCGCTGGCGATCGCGGCGCGCAGCCGCTGCTCGTCGTTGCCGGCCTGGCCGAGGATCCACTGCAGGCGTGCGCTGCCCGCGAGTGCGAAGACGCGCAGGCTGTCCGTCGGCGCCGGCGCCAGCTCGACGACGTCCTGCATGTAGCCGAGCGCGTGCTCGTACTGCGCCACCTCGCTCAGCCGCTCGCCGCCCGGCTGGATCGGCTGTTCGCCGCGACGCCGCGCCATGCCGGTCACGAACCACGCGTTGTACGCCTTGGCGCGCTGCAGTGCGGTCGCGGCGCGCGCCCGCTGCGCCGAGTCGACCGCGGCGTCGTACAGCTCCTGCGCGCGCGCGACCGCGATGCGCGTCGACTCCCGGCCGTCCAGCATCTCCGAGAGCGCGTAGCCGGAGTAGTACGACGCGTTGGCGCTCAGGTCACCGGTCTCGTCGAGCAGCGCATTGGCGACGGACGTCTCCGGCGTCGCGATTGCCTCGTCGCTCGCGTACCACTCGCTGATGACGCCGCTGTTCCAGCCGGTCATCCAGCGCTCGATCGCGCCGTTCACGAGCAGGTTGGGATCGACCTCGTCACGGGCGAGGATCGTCGGGTTGACGAGGTCGAGGTCGCACGCGCCGGCGACCGTCGCAATCAGCGCAATGGCGCCGAGGCTGTGCGCGAGCGTGCGCGTGCGTGTGGCAGTGTCGCGTGGCATCGAGCCTGTCGGGTTCAGTGTCGTTTTCATGGGTCCGTTCCTCAGAAGCTCACGCGCGCGCCGAGCGAGAAGTTGCGCGGCGTCGAGAACCCGCGCTCGAGAGTGCCCGCCAGGTAGAGCGGCGCCTGGCCGCCGGCCGTGCCGACCGGCGAGATCGTGGTCGCATCACCGTTGGCCCAGCGGTCCCAGACGAACGGGTTGCGCGCCTGCACCCAGAGCTGCGCGAACTCGACACCGCGCAGCAGCGAGGGCGGCACGTCGTACGCGAGCCGGATCGCGTCGATGCGCAGGTAGTCCGTCGGTACCAGGTAGCGCGCCTCGGCGACCTGCGGGTCGAACGTGCGGAACGAGCTGGTGATCAGGCCGGCCGCGAAGTCCTCCTGCGCCTGGATGTGGTCCAGCCCGATGCCGCCCGTGCCGAACGACAGGTTGGTCGAGAGCTGGAACCGACGGTAGCGCAGGTCCGCATGCGCGCCGCCGTACGTGGTCGGCTCGCGGCTGCCGTAGTAGACGCGGCGGTTGTTGATCTGCGACGTGAAGGTGACCGCATTGATCGACTCGCCCACCTGCATGCCGAGGTAGAGGTTGCCGACGCGGGCGGCCGTGCTGTCTCCGCCCAGGCTCGTGATGATGCCGTTGTCGATCAGGTGCGTCAGCGTAGCACCGAGCGTGAGCGACACGTCCTCGGTGCGGATCGGCGTCACCTGTGCGATCGCCTCGATGCCCGACGACTTCAGCCCGGCCACGTTCATGAGCGGCGCGCTGAATCCCTCGATGAACGGGATCCGGCCGCGCAGCAGCGCGTCCTCGGTCTCCTGCTGCCAGTAGTTCACCTCGAGCGAGGCGAGGTTGTCGAGGAAGTAGTTCTCGATGCCGAACTCGATCTCGGTGCCGAGCTCCGGCCGCAGGTCGGGGTTGCCGTAGTCGGCGAGCGAGACGATCGGCCGGTCGTAGTAGGTGCCGCGGCTGAGCGCGTAGGTCTGCACCTTGGCGAACGCCGTCGGCAGCTTGCCCGACTGTCCCCACGCCGCGCGCAGCTTGCCCGACCACCACTCGACCGGCTCGACGACGTACGACGCCGAGATCTTCGGGTAGACCTGCAGTCCGAAGTCGTCGCCGAACGCGGAGCTGCCGTCGGCGCGCAGGCCGCCGGTCAGGTAGAGCCGGTTCCAGAGGCCGACCTGCTCCTGGACGAAGAAGCCGACCGTCGCGATCGCGGAGTACTGCTCGATCGGCGCGTACGGCCCGCTCGTGATCGACTCGGCGAAGTCGAGGCCGGAGATGCCCGGCGACGGCAGGCCGACGCCGCGGATGCGCAGGTTGCGCACCTCGCTGTGCTGCCCTTCCGCGCCGATGCTCAGCGTCGAGGTGAACGTCCCCTCCGCCGGGTACGACAGCGTACCGACGTAGCGGCCGGTCAGTCGGTCGAAGTCGCGCCGGATGTTCTCCGCCTGGAACGTCGAGGAGAACGCGTCGCGCAGCGGCTGCCCGGCCATGAGCTGCAGCTCGTCCGACCGATCGAGGCCGACCGTGAACTGGTTCTGCAGGATCGGCAGCGGCCGCCACGTCAGGTTCGCCGACGCGATCACCCGCTGCACGTCCGTCTCGCTGCGCGACCCACGCTCCAGCGCGTCCTGCATCGATTCGATGCCCGGCGGCGCCGGCACTTCCGCGTTGACGTCGACGAAGTCGAACAGCGCGCTGTAGTCCAGGCTGGAATACGTGCGCTGCAGCAGGCTCGCGCTCAGCCGCAGGCTCAGCTTCTCGCTGCCCAGCGTGCTGAACGAGCCGTGCACCGACGTCTCGCTCGCCTCGTTGCCCATGACGACGCCGTCGTCGCGGCCGTGATCGGCGCCGAGCGTGTACGCGAGCCGGCTCTCGCCGCCGGAAAGCTGCACGTTGTAGCGCTGCGTGTGCGGGTTGCTGAACAGGCTGCGGATCTGCTCCGCGTACGGCGAGCGCTCGACGAAGGAATCGTCCAGGTTCACAGTGGAGATGCCCTGCTCGACCCGCGCCGTGATGCGCATGTCGCCGGGCACGCCCCGCTTTGTGAAGATCTGGATCACGCCGTTGATCGCCTCCGACCCGTACATCGTGGTCGCGGCCGAGCCCTTCACCACCTCGATCCGCTCGATCTGGTCGAGCGGGATCTCCTGCAGCCGGACGTGCGCACCGGCACCGGCGTTCGTCACGGTCGGGTGTGCCAGCACGTCCTCGCCCGCACGGTTGCCCGCGGACGAGCCGTTGTCGACCGGCACGCCGTCGACGTAGATGAGCGGCGCCTGGTCGCCCATGATGCTGGACACGCCGCGCACGCGGATGTGCCCGCCCGCGCCGTTCGCGCCGCTCGGCGTGAACGACGTCACGCCCGGCACGCGCCCCTGGAACAGCTCGACCAGCTCCGTCGCGCCGGACTGCTCGATCTCCTCCGCGGTGACTACTGAAATCGAGGTGCCGAGCGTGCGCCGCTCCGTGTCGACCAGCGTGCCCGTCGAGACCGTCGCCGAGAGCGGATCGAGCGCGATCGCATCGACGGCGAGGCGGAAGTTGACGGTTGCGACGTCGTCGTCACGCACCGTGACGCTCTGGCTGTCCGCACCGAAGCCGAGCGCCTCCGCCCGGACCCAGTGCGTGCCGGCCGGGATGTCGGCGATGATGTACGCGCCCGAGCCGTTCGTGCCGACCGTGTGCGTCTCGGGCATGCCGATCACGCGCACTTCGGCGTTGCGGATCGGCTGACCGTCGGACGCAGAGACGACGCGCCCCTGGACCATGCCGACGATCGGCGCGTCCGCGGTGCGCGGCAGGATCAGCACCTGTCCGCTCTGCAGCACCTCCAGCATCAGCCCCGTACCGTTCAGCAACGTCTGCAGCACCCCGCGCACCGGCATGCTCTCCGTCTGCAGCGTGACACGGACGGGAGGAAGCAGGCGATCGCTGAACGCGATCGAGACACCGCTCTCGCGCGCCACCGTGCGCAGCGCATCGGCCAGCGGTGTGTCGCGGAAGCGGACGGCAATGCCGCGCTCCAGCGGCGGCGTCAGTCGCTCCTGCGTCTCCGCGCGCACCGCTACATCAGGGTACTGCTGCATCGCCCACGCCTCGCCCGCGCCGAGCGCGAGCGCCGCGGCGACGAGAGTCGGGCGCAGCCATCGTGTGGAGATTGCGTCGTGCATGCCTGTCCTCCGTGGGAGTGACACCCTCGGGCGCGTCTGCCGCCCGGGGCGTTACGGCCGGAACTCTGCTGTCTGTCCGTCGAACGAATGCTCGATGCCGAGCGACCGGCTCACGATCGTGAGCACCGTCTCGATGTCGCCGTCCGCAAGCGTCGCAGTGAGCGGGTATGACGCGATCGCGGAATCGGTGATGACGACGTCGATGCCGTACCACCGCTCCAGCTCGCGTGCGACGTCGCGCAGCGCCGCCTGCTCGAAGTAGAGACGCCCCTCGCGCCAGTCGAGCCGCGCCGAGACGTCGATCTGCGAGCGGACCGTGACGCTGCCGTCCTGGTGCACGGTGCCCATCTGTCCGGGCCGCAGCGTCACGCCATCGCCGGAATCGCCCGCTCGCACGCGCACACGACCCGACTCGACCAGCACCTCGACGCCGCTGTCGTAGCCGCGCACGCCGAACGTCGTGCCGAGCACGCGCGTCTCGACACCCTGCGACACGACCGTGAACGGCCGCTCCGGGTCGTGCACGACGTCGAAGTAGCCGGTGCCGGTCAGTTCCAGCGCGCGCTCGCCGTCCGCACCGGCCGCCTCATTGAGCGTGCTGAGCGGCCCCAGCACCACCGTCGAGCCGTCAGCCAGGCGGACCGTGGCGCGCTGGCCGGCCCCGGTGGAAACCTGCTGCGCGAGCAGCACGGCCGCGGCCGGTGCGTCGGGGAGTGCGCGGCCGACCAGCACGCCCGCGCCGAGCAGCAGCGCGATGAGTGCGGCCCACCGGAGTGCGGGACTGTGCAGCGGACCGCGTTTCCGCCGCGGCCCCGTCACTCCGCTGACCGCTTCGCTGCCGGTGGCGTCGAGTCGTGCGCGCAGCGCCGTCCAGCCGCGCCGCGCGTCATAGTGCCGGCCGCTGCGCGCCGCGATCTGCCACGCCGCCTCCAGCCGACGCAGCTCCGCCTCGTTCTCCGGATCGGCCTGTGCCCAGCGCGCGACGCGCTGCTCGTCTTCAGCGGTCGCGTCGCCCGCGAGCACACGCTCGATCGCCGTCCAGATGGAGTCGTCTCCCAACACCGCTTCCTGTTCGTTGCATGGGTGCTTCGAGGAGTGAGACAACACAGCCGCCGAAAACCCTTCAACCAGGGTCCGGCGGCCGGAAAACGCGGGCGTGAGAAGTGAAGGGACGCTAGAAGAACTGCGGCAGCATGCGGCGCAGCAGCTGGAGCCCGCGGCGCGCGCGCGTCTCCACGGTTTTGATCGGCAGATCGAGCACGCGCGCGATCTCGGCGTGCGTCATCTGGTGCCGTGCGCGCAGCAGCAGCACGTCACGGTAATGATGCGGCAGTTGCGCGACGGACGTTGCGACCGCCGCAGCGAAGTCCCTGCCCTCCTGCGTCAGCTCGGGCCCGGGATCCGCCTGCGCCGCGCCCGGCCGGCTGCCCCAGCGCACGACGCGCTCGGCGAAGCTGCGCTTCACCGTTTCGTGCTTGAGCTGGTTCAGCGCGCCGTTGCGTGCGGCCTGGAAGAGGTAGGGCTTGAGCCCGTTGCGCACGAGCCAGGTGGCGCGGTTCTCCCAGATCCGGACGAACACCCCCTGCACCACCTCTTCCGCGACGTCCGGCGCGGACACATACCCGGCGACGAAGCGGCAGAGCGGCTCGTAGTACGCGAGGAACAGCGCCTCGAAGGCGGCCTCGTCGCCGTGACGGATGCGCTGCACGAGCTCGGCGTCCGAGTACCCGGGCGTGCGCGCGTCCGACGGTGTGATGTTCAGCTCTCGGGCCATGCGATGAAGCCGGCCGTGCGCGCACGTGCCTGCGCGGGCAGGAGCGGGCGAACGGCGCGTGTCTCGATTGTGATCGGATGAGGTATTCGTAACAGGGTGGGTGGGGTCGGGCAAGGCGGGCGATGGGTAGGTCGCGTGATCGACGGCGCCGATGTGTCGATCACCATGTTCATCGGAGACTGCTCAGTCCGACTGCCGCTCCTCGAGTCTTTCCACGCGAACCGTAAGGGCAGCGACGTCGCGACGCAGGTCGTCGTCGGCGTTCAGCGAGCGGGTGCGCAGGTCGCGCAGCTCGAGGCGGATCCCGGCGAGCTCGCGGGTCACGTAGTCACGCAGGAGCAGCACCTCGTGCTCCAGGCGAGCGACACGGTGAGTGAGCGCATCCACGCGCTGGCGCAGGTCAGCCATCTCGCCACGCAGCGCAGCCATCTCGCCGCGCAGTTCGGTGCGCAGCTCGGCCATCTCGCCCCGCAGTTCGGCACGCCATTCGACGAACTGGAGCTGCTGCAGCTCGAAGAAGCGGTCCACCCTCGCAAAGCCGGCACGCATCTCTGCGAAGCCTTCGTCCATCCGGTTGCTCAGTGCCGCCAGCGCGGCGTGGGTCTCGCTGTCCATGGCTCCAAGATAGTCGCCGGTGCGGGGCGCTTCCATGGTAGACCCGGACAACACGCGTGGGGTGTGCCAATCGCTCGAGCGTCACGTGGAGTCAGGCACCGACATCCGTTCGGGCGAAGTCGGTGCTGACATACATCAGCCGCTCACCCGCGAGTCGCGCCGTCGCGTACGTCATGCAGTCGCCGAAGTTGAGCGAAGCCGGGTGACGTCCCTTGCCATAGCGCCGGAACGCGTCCACCGCTTCGCGCCAGTGCACCTCGCCGAACGGGATCTCCTGTATTTCGAACTCGTCCAGCAGACGCTCCAGCAGCCCCGGTGCAGCATCGCCCAGGCGAGCGCTCAGGACGATCCCGGTTTCGGCGAGTGTCGGTGCTCCGGCGGCGACCCCTTCGCCGGCCAGGAGCTGGTCCACCAGGGCCTGGTAGCCATCCTTTCGAAAGGCGATCGCCAGCAGCGCAGAGGAGTCGACGATCATACGCCTTCCGGGCCGTAGCCAAGGATGCGCTCGCGTTCCGCTCGATCGGGGGCGTGGCCGAGCTGATCCGCGGGGATGCGCGACCAGATCTCGGCGCGCAGGAATGATTCGATGCGCGCCCGACGCGCCGCCGGTGTAACACGCTCGCGCAGACGTCCACGGCGTTCGAGGAGTGCCTGCCGGATCGCCTCCGTCTTCGACTCACCGGTCAGCAGCGAGATTTCCTCCGCGAGCCGCTCGACCTCGGGGTTCTTGATGTTCAGCGCCATGTGAGCTGGCCTCACGGTTTTATGGTGTAACTACACCGTAAATCTACCATCTGCAATGTGTCATCGGAAAGGTCGCTCCTCGACCAGTCCCGCGCTGCCCGATGTCAGTCCGGGTGAGCGCAGGAGGACTCCCATGTAGTGATCCCGATCCGGTGGCTCGCACGCATTGTGGGGATGGCAGCCCCTCGCAACCGAAAACGGATGGTCACCGTGAAGCCCGCTCCCCGCGCATTTGCACTGGCAGCGACCCTGCTCGTCCTGACCGCGTGCAGCGATGACGCGACCGCGCCCCCGATCGGTCCGGGCGACGATCCGCCCGCTGCCTTCGAGGTCGAGATCCCCGCTTCCGTCCTGCAGGGGCAGGCGTTCCCGCTGACTGTCACTGCGCTGGACGAGGCAGGGCGGCCGGAGACGGCGTGGGATGGCACGGCGACGCTCACGACGTCCGCCGGCACGCTCTCGCCGTCGAGCGTCGAGCTCGTGAATGGCGCCGCGACCGTGCAGGTCACGCTCACGGGGTATGCGGGTGACGTCACGATCCGCGCGGCGAGCGGCAACGTGCAGTCGGATGCGATGCCGACCACGGTGCTGAGTGGCCAGGCGCCTGTGCGGATCGAAATCGTTCCCGCCGCGGCACTGCTGCCCGGCGCCGGGGCTACGCAGCAGTTCGCCGTGCGGGCGTACGACGCGCAGGGCGCGCCGACCGCGGCGACGCAGGTGACGTGGACGTCGAATGACAACACGACGCTTGCGATCGACGCCGCCGGCATGGCGACCGCGCAGGCGGCGGTCGGCTCTGCCATGATCACCGCGAGCGCGAACGGGATCGCGTCCGCGCCGGCCGTAGTGCTCGTCGCAGCGCCTGTCGCCGACGCGGTGCTGATATCCGATGAACAGATCGTGAGCGGCATCGAGCCCGTCGACCCCGCCGCCGAATATGGGCCGGGCTGGCAGTACCGCGTTCGCGTGACGGGTGTGGCACCGGAGGTGGGCGACGTCGTCATCGGCACGGGCGCGCAGCCGCTCGCGGGCAGGGTCGTTCAGACGAACGACGTCGGCGGCGAGCTGGAGCTGGTCGTCGCACTGATGCCGCTCGACGAGCTGTTCCAGGACCTGCGCATCGACGAGAGCATCCCGATGGTGGAGCGCACGGACGCTCTCGCCCCGCAGTCAGGCATGCGCAGACCGGGGGTCGGGCTGCCCGGCCATTTCGCGACCGCCGAGACCGAGTTCTCGCTCGGTCGGTTCGAGTGCACGGCCGACGGTGCGCTGCCCTCGCTGGACCTGCCATCGCCGACGCTCGACATCGACCCCAGGCTGTATCTGCAGATCGGTTACGCGAACGGCCTCGAGCGACTCGCCGTGGCCGGTACCGTTACGGCCGACGCGGGCTACCGTCCCGTCTTCGAAGCGACGTTCACGGGCGAGGCAACGTGCGAGACGGTCGTGAAGACGTTCACCGTCCCGACGACGGGCATCATCTCGCTGTTCTACGGGCTGCAGGTACCGCTCGGCTTCGGCTTCACGCTGGACGGCCAGGTCGACGTCGCGCAGGTAGGCTTCGACATTTCTGCGAATGCGACCGCGACCGTCGAGCTGGGCGTCACCTGCCCGGGCGGCGGCGCCTGCAGCGGCCTCGACACCTTCGACATGACGCGCGACGGCAGCCTCGAATTCGTTGCACCGGATCCGAGCGAGCAATTCCGCGTGGTACTCGGTGCGCACGCGTTCGTGTTCGCGCGACCGTTCCTGGGCAGCCTGTTCACCGACGCGCTGTCCTTCGAGCTCGTCGATGCAACGGCGGGACTGAAGCAGACCGTGGATCTTGCGACGACGCACTACCAGGTGGAGGACACGGCGTACGCCTCTTCGTTCGACCTGCAGTTCCTGGCCAACATCGGTGCGGGCGAGGACCTGGCTTCGGCGATCCAGAAACTCGGCGAGCTGCTCGGCACGGATCTCGGCGCGAGCTTCAACCTGGTCGAGATCGACGACACGCTCGCGACATCGCCGAAAGGGACGTTCACCATCACGCCGGAGCAGGTGGATCCCGGCGACAGCACGGCGCTGGGCGAGATGGCCACGTTCACCGTTGAGCTGGACCCGGTGGACTATCTCGCCCGGTACGCCGTCGACAGGGTCGAGTTCTTCTGGAAGCACGAGGACGACGCGGGCTTCACGCTCGGACCCGGCCGGCCGTCGTGCGTGGAAGTCGAAGGCAGCAGCGGCAAGACGTCGTTCGAGTGCGAGACAGACTTCCTGGAGGAGCACCTGGGCAACCAGTCATTCCACGCATTCGTGCACGCGGAGCTGTTCGGTGTGCCCCTGCCGTTCCCGCTCGAGGTCGCTGCGGCGAGCGTCGAAGTCGGCGACATGTGCACGGTGCCCGCGTGGATCCTGGAGGAGACGAACTTCGCCACCAGGCTGCTGGAAGTCGACAGCAGTCTGACGACGCGTGCAGACGGTGCTGACGTGCAGATCCTGCGCGCGCAATTCGACGACCTGGCGGTATCCGTGACGAACACGAGCGCGACCTCCGCAAGCGCCGTCCTGCGCTGGCGCGACTATGTCCGGATCGTTCCCGACGATTCCACGCGTCTCGACGAGATGCTCTACCTGGAGTACCACGCCATCGCATCGGCCACGGTCGCTGACGAGGACGAGTCGCGCGTGCCGGGCGGCCCCGACTTCGCCGCACTGGTGCACATCGGCGATGCGAGCTTCCTGCCCGTGGAAGGACGGCAGCGCGTGATCCTCGGCGGCGTGGGTGGATCCAGCTTCCCGGGCGAGTTCGAGTACCACGTGGATGCGGACGGACGTGTCGCGCTACTCGCAGGCAACTGGACAGACCTCGAAGGCTATCTCTACGCCCGCGCGTACCGCGAGGGTGAGGCAACGGCCGCGCACAGCTTCGAGGTGCTGCGCCTGGTGGATGAGAGCGGCGCGGAAGTGCCGGCCCGCATCTGTTCGGCGCTGGGATACGAGTATCTGCCGGGGGCGACGAATGAACCGTGAGTCACGCTGGGCACTGCCATAGTCGATCGAGCCAGGGTGTCTGGTGTCAGGATGCAAGTGCCAGCTCGCGCGGCACCAGGGAATGATTGCGCCTGATCGTCAGATCCACCGAACAGAACGGGGAGCGTCGCGCACGGCTATGTGCCACGAGCAGGCGGTCGAACGGGGCCCGCGTCCACGAAAGTGGCAGCGCGCGCTCGGTCAGCGTGAGCAACGGCAGCTCGTCAACGATGAATCGGGAGTCGCTCATCACGGCCGACGGCGGGCCGCTCGCGCACGATGACGCTGCATCGCTCAGAGAACAGCGCTCACGTCCGTCCGGGCGAAGTTGTCGCCGATGAACAGCAGGTCCTCACCGGTGCTCTGCGCGAGCGCGTACGAGAAGCAGTCGCCGAAGTTCAGCGCCGCCGGATGCCTGCCTTTTCCGAAG
>DASTYK010000026.1 GCA_035764935.1 Longimicrobiales bacterium
AAGGCGGACTCGCTGCCCTGGTACGGGTGGGACGTGATCGCGGGCCGGCGCATGGGCGAGTTCATCGACGGCACTTTCGGGATCGGCTTTGCGGCGCTGGATCAGCGCGTGGACCCGGCGGGTGATGCGGCGCACGCGGCGTCGTCATTCGCCCGCCACGCAAGCGCGACGGCGCGCTGGCTGGTGCGGCTGCGACGCGAGCTGAGCACGACGATGGCACTCGAGGACCGTTCACCGTCGGGGATGCTGCAGGTGGTCACGTACCACGTTTCACCTGCGCAACGTGCCGCCTTCGAGGACGTGCTGAACGTGGTGCGCCGGTCGGCCGGGCTCGCGCCGTATGCCGTCTACGAGTGTGTGGTCGGCACGAGCGACGTCGCGTACATGGTGGTCGTCGAACGCAGCGGGTTCGGCTCGTTCGATGATGAGGAGCGCGATCCGTCGCGGGCGATTGGTGGTGCTCTGGCAGGATCGGCGGTGCTGGTGGTGCAGGCTGAAAGCGAGCTGTGGCGGCTCCGTCGCGATCTCACGCTGCTGCCGGAGCGGGCAGGGCGCTGACGACGGATCGTCATGCCCTGCCGCGGCAGAGTCCGAACTGTTCGCAGGTCGCCTAGTGGATCCGGATGTCGTCGTAGTAGCGCTGCTCGTGCGAGCCCGGCCCGTTGTCGCGTCCCTCGAAGAAGAACCGGACGGTCTGACCTGCCCAGGGGGCGATCGAAACACTGACCTCCTCCCAGGAAAGGTCGGGTGCGCTGCCGCTCGTGCTGGTCCAGTCGATCAGCGTGTGTGCTGCACCGCCGGCATCGACCAGTCGGATGCGGTAGTCGCTGCCCGAGCCGTTGCGGTTGTGTGGCGACGTCAGGAACGACAGCATCGATGCGGATGCGGGAATCTCGATGTCGCGCTCGATCCAGGCGTTGGGCCGTCCGCCGCCGCCGGTGCCGTCCAGCTTGACGCACCCCTCCTCGCGATCGTCGCCGCACCATTCCTGCCACTCGGAGGTGCCCCAGCCCTCGTCCTCGTCGTAGCTCTCCTCGATCGTGCCCGGCTCCCACCCCTCCAGCTCGCTGTCGAAGGTGAAGAGGATCTCCTCGTCGTTGGGCGCAACCCACACTTCGACCGGCTCCGACGCGACGATGTCCGCGCCGAACGCGCCGAGCACGAGGTCGGATGCACTGCCCGAGTTCTCGCTGATGAAGTCGGCGAACCACTCCATCAGCACGGGGATGTTCGCGGGGCCGATGGACGGCTCCACCGTGACGGTCGTGCTCCCGGAGTCGAGCGCCGTCGCCGTCCAGTTGACCTGTGTCTCGAGTGGTGCCACGACGCCCTGGTCCGCAGCCTTCAGCACGACGAGCTCGCGCGTGACGATCGTCGCCTCGAACGACGCATCCGGCAGCGACCACAGGTCGAGCAGGTTGGAATCGTACTCGAACGAGTCATCGTTGTCCGCGATCCACTTCAGCAGGTCGCTGCTCTTGCCGATCAGGAAGTGGGCCGCCTTCTCGAAGTAGTCACCCTTTGCAAACAGGCCCGCGACGTTCTGGAACACGGAGAAGTAGTCGCCCAGCGAAACCGGATCGGGCTCGTTCGACGCGAATACCTTCACTGTCGCGTCCGTCACGGCCTCGGGCGAGATGGTGTCGCGTGCGAGCTCGACCGTGAGCGAGTCGAGTCGCGACGGCAGCGCGGACAGCACGTACGTCTTCACGACCAGCGCCTGCAGCGAGCTGAGCACGCCGATCGCATCCAGCACCTTGCCGATCGGTGCGACCTTGTCGGCATCGATGCCGAGCACGGAGGCGAGGCTGAGCACGGATGAGAGATCGGAGCCGAGCTCGTTCTGGAATTCGACGTTCTGCTCGAGGTAAACGGCGAGCTGCATGAGCTCGGAGAGCATCTCGTCGCTGAGCACGTCGATCGCGTCGCCGGCGACTGCCTTCGACGTCAAGCGTGCGAACGCGCCATCCGTTTCCTCCGCGCTCAGGCCGTTGACCACGCGCAGCAGCGTCGTGCTGAAGCGCAGGATACGGTCGGCGTTGCCGCTGGAGGCGAGCAGAGCGTCCAGCAGCCGGAGCTGCTCGGGCTGTGACTGCAATTCTGCGAGTGCCGACTGCAGTGCGACGTCGGGGCTCGCCGCCAGGGAGTCCAGGCCGCCGCCGATCGCCTGCAGGAAGCGGCGCGGCTCGCCGGTGCCGGCCGGCATCGCGTTCGCCGCGGCGGCAAGCGTCGGCCCGATGATGCCGACCGCATGCACGACGAGTGCGGTGGTGCCGTCGGCGGGCTCGAGCGGCCGCACGGTGAGCGCGGCTGCTGCAAGAGCCTGCGTACCCGACGCCGACATGAGCGCTACGTCCTGCGCACCCGTCGGCGGCGCCGGCCACATCGTCGCCTCGTCCAGGAATGCCGGCACGACGAACGCCGCCTCTCCCTGTTCCAGGATGAGCGGGGCGCGCTCACCCGCTACCTCGATCCAGTGCGTCTCGGGGGATGCGGAGGCGGGCACACCCGTCAGTGCGATGACGGTGCCGGGAGGCGCGCTCGACACCGACAGTGTCAGGCCGGGCGTCGGATCGGGATGCTGCGGATTCGGCGTCGGACCCGCAGGATCACCGCCGTCCGAGCAGGCAGCGGCGGTGAGGATCAGGAGAAGCGTTCGCGTCAGGCGGTGTTCGGCTCGCATGGGGACCTCGCTGGTGATGAGGTGGTCAGCCCACAATGCGTGCGAGCCGGTCGGACGGGATCATGCAGCCGCGCGGGACTGCTGGTGCTGGAGGGCGGACTTGCTGCAGGTGGCCGCGTGCGATCAGGGTGATCGGGCTTCGCGGCGTTGCCAGCGCCGGAGCCGGCACGGCGGGTCTGTTGCTGGCCGGTCCGGTGGCTCGTCATCCGTTGGGCGCAGGACCAGGGCAGGGCGGCACCCGCCGCATGCACAACGGAGCGGTACAATGAAGATTCGACAGGCCGTCGAGCCGGACCTCGACGCGATGTGGGCCATCTTCCAGAGCGTGATCGCTACCCGCGACACGCTTCCATTCGCGGACTCGCTGGACCGGGCGACGTTCCGCACGCACTGGTTCGGCTCGCAGCCGTCCTGGGTCGCTGAAGACGACCATGGCCTCCTGGGCATGTACCGCGCCGGGGCCAACTACCCGGACCTCGGCTCGCACGTCGCGAGCGCGACATACCTGGTACACCCGGCCGCGCAGGGGCGCGGAATCGGGCGGTCCCTCGTCGAGCACAGCCTCGCGCAGGCGCGCAGCGCGGGCTTCCTCGCCATGCAGTTCAACTATGTCGTGAGCACGAACAGCGTGGCGGTGAGGCTGTACGAGAAACTCGGGTTCCGGATTGCCGGGACCCTGCCACGCGCATTTCGACACGGCCGCCTGGGGCTGGTCGATGTCTACGTGATGCACCGGTTCCTGTAATCGACTGCGGACACGGCGACGCATCCCGAGGCCGGGTTTGCCGGTGTGCTGCTCAGCGGGGCGCGCGCGACGCCGCGCCTCCTCCCGCCGGCCGGCTCCACTCTCCTGTCGCATTCGCGACCGCTCCGTCGTACCATGTACCCTCCGAGCCACCTTCCCTTGCGACCCGCGCGACCATGACAAGCCACGCTCGCTGCAGCGCCACCGTCCTGGGCCTGTTCCTGCTTCCAGCGACCCTGCTCGCGCCCGCGTCGGAGCTTGCCGCGCAGGATCCCGACGCGCTGCACGCGCGCGTCGACAGCCTCTTCGTCGCATACAACCGGACCGATTCGCCCGGCTGCGCGCTCGGCGTGTACCGCGACGGCGCAATCGCGTACGCGCGGGGCTACGGCATGGCGGACCTGGAGCAGGGCGTCGCCATCGGTGCGCACACGGTGTTCGACATCGGCTCGACATCCAAGCAGTTCACCGCGGCGGCGCTTGCTCTGCTGGAACAGGATGGCCTGCTCTCGCTCGACGACGACGTACGTGAGCACGTGCCGGAATTGCCCGATTACGGTCGGCCGATCACGATCCGCCACCTGCTCAACCACACCAGCGGGCTGCGCGACTATATCGGCCTCATGACGATGGCGGGCACCGACATCGACGACGTGACCGGCGACGACGAGGCGCTCGCCGCGATCGCGCGGCAGCACGCGCTCAACTTCGAGCCGGGCGCGGAGTGGCTCTACAGCAACTCGGGCTACTTCCTCGCGTCGGTGATCGTGGAGCGCGTGTCCGGCAGGACGCTGCCCGAGTTCGCGCGCGAGCGCATCTTCGCGCCGCTCGGCATGCGCAGCACGCTGTTCCGCGACGACTACCGGCTCGTCATCCCGCAGCGCGCCAGTGCCTACGCCCCCGAGGGCGACGGCACATACGCGATCGACATGTCCAACTGGCAGCAGACCGGCGACGGCGCGGTGTTCACCACGGTCGAGGACCTGCTGCTGTGGGACCGCAACTTCTACGAGCCGCGCGTCGGCGGACGCGCACTGCTCGATGCACTGCACACCCGCGGCCGACTCTCGTCCGGTGACACGCTGGAGTACGCGCTCGGCCTGTTCATCGACGAGTACCGCGGTGCGCGTACGGTCAGTCACGGCGGCTCATGGGGCGGCTACCGGGCGGAGCTGCTGCGCTTTCCGGACGAACGCGTCTCGGTCGCGGTGCTGTGCAACCTTGCGACGACGGACCCCTCCACCCTCGCGCAGCGCGTCGCCGACGTCTACCTGGCCGATCGGCTGCGCGCGGCGGACGGTGCGGTCGCGACGTCGCATGCAGAGCATCGGGCGGTAACGATGTCCACGGCGCAGCTGCGCCGCTGGACCGGGACCTACCAGGACAGCGCGAGCGGCGAGGTGCGTCGGGTGGTGATGCGCGACAGTGTGCTCATGCTCGAGGCATTCGGGCGCGAGTGGCCGCTCGTGCCGATCGCTGACGACGAGTTCCGCGCCGACGTTCCGGTGGATCTCACGTTCCGCTTCGACGCCGGCCCTCCTGTGCGTCTGCACCAGAACCTGCAGGGCAGCTCCACGACGTTCCGCGCGATCGAGACGGTCAGCCCCGGCGTTGCCGAGCTGCGCGCCTACGCCGGTCGCTTCCGGAGTGACGAGCTCGATGCAACTTACGAGGTGCGCCTCGAGGACGACGCGCTTCAGCTCGTGATGCCCGGATCATCCCCCTCGCGCACGCTCCGCCCACTGCAGCGCGACAGCTTCCAGGCCGGCACCATGGTCATTCGGTTTCAGCGGAGCGGCGGCCGGATCAGCGGGTTCCTCCTGGACCAGGGCCGTGTGCGCGGGCTGGTGTTCCAACGAACGGCGCAGTGACAGGCCGCTCGCGCGTTCATCACTCGATCGCCGCCTCCACGTCCGACGGCGGAATCGTCACTTCGTCGACGTAGCACCACGACCAGTCCTCCCCGGGCTGGAACGAGCGGACGATCGGATGATGCGTCGCGTGGTGGTGCTTCGTCGCGTGCCGGTTCGGTGAGCTGTCACAGCACCCGACGTGGCCGCACGTCAGGCACAGCCTGAGGTGAACCCACCGGTCGCCGCTCTGCAGGCATTCTTCGCAGCCGTCGGGAGTGCGTGGATCGACGTCGCGGATCTGGTCCAGGTGCGTGCATGCGGTGGCCATGATGCCTCGGGTGTCGGTGGTGTCGGAGCGACGGGTTCCGGATGCGTTTCCGGTGTGGTGGCCGGGGTCGGCATCCGCGTTGCGCCCTCTTCGGTCGGGCGGGGGATGCATGGATGGCGCCATGCGCATGGGGAAGTAGCGGTCGTCCCCGGGGGGCATCGACTGCGGGGTCGGGGCGATCGGCGGCGGGGGCGATCGGCTGCGGGGGCTGGCGCGATCGGCTGCGGGGGCGCGATGGCTGCGGGGGCTGGCGCGATCGGCTGTGGGTGCGCGATCGGCTACGGGGCGCGATGGCTGCGGGGGCTGGCGCGATCGGCTGTGGGTGCGCGATCGAAGAGGGCGGAGTCGCCAGCGACGAGCACGACATCCAAGGCAACGTTGCTCGGATCCATGGGGCGAGCGACGCGTGCAATGTTGCCTTTGATTATGCTCGGCAATGTTGCTTGGATTCGGGGCGCGAGCGACGCGCGCAACATTGCCTTTGATTATGCTCGGCAATGTTGCTCGGATTCCTGGGGCGGCCGACGCGTGCAACGTTGCCTTTGATCGGACCCGCGCACCCAACCGGACCGCGCACCCAACGGGACCCGCCCACCCGACCGGACCCGCCCACCCGACCGGACCCGCCCACCCCACCCGCTTCAAAGCCCGTGATCCCGGCCGACGTGATCCCGCCCGACCCCCTCGCACGTATTTCGGTGTGATGCAGCGCTGCACCGCCCGCGAGGA
>DASTYK010000027.1 GCA_035764935.1 Longimicrobiales bacterium
GCGGGCTTCACCGGCGGCTGGCTCCAGGGACGGTGCCCGTGAGGCGCTTTGGACCGCCACGCCTCGCTCCGGCGCTCGCGCTCGCGCTCGCGCTCGGACTCGGAATCCCCCACGCGCTTCCGGAATCAGCCACCGCGCAGCAGCCGCAGCGCAACGTCATCCTCATCCTGAGCGACGACCACCGTTACGACTTCATGGGCTTCATGGACGAGGCCCCGGATTTCCTGGAGACGCCGAACCTCGATCGCATGGCGGCCGAGGGCGCGCACCTGCGCAATGCGTTCGTCACGACGTCGCTCTGCTCACCCAGTCGCGCGTCGATCTTCACGGGGCAGTACGCGCATCGACACCGCATCGTCGACAACACGTCGCCGATCCCCGCAGGCACGGTCTTCTTCCCGCAGTACCTGCAGCAGGCGGGGTACGCGACGGCCTACGTCGGCAAGTGGCACATGGGTGAGACCGACGACGCGCCGCAGCCCGGCTTCGATCACTGGGTCAGCTTCCGGGGGCAGGGCGTCTACGTCGACCCGGAGCTGAACGTCAACGGCGCCCGGAGCCGTTTCGAGGGCTACACCACCGACGTCCTCACTGATCAGGCGCTCGACTGGCTCGCGCGACGGCGTGGCTCCAGCGAACCGTTCTTCCTGGTGCTGTCGCACAAGGCCGTGCACGCGGAGTTCGTTCCTGCACCGCGACACGCCGGCCGGTACGCCGACATCGAGATCCCCTATCCGGTCACGATGGCGAACACGGAGTCGAACTACCGCGGCAAGCCGCACTGGGTGCGCGCGCAGCGGCAGAGCTGGCACGGCGTCGACTTCATGTACCACGGCGACATGGACTTCGATGAGTTCTACCGCGCGTACGCGGAGACGCTGCTGGCGATGGACGAGGGCGTCGGCCGCGTTCTGAAGTTCCTGGAGCAGTCCGGGCTCGCTGACGAGACGCTCGTCCTCTACATGGGCGACAACGGTTTCCTGCTCGGCGAGCACGGGCTGATCGACAAGCGTCACGCATACGAGGCGTCGATCCGCGTGCCCATGCTGGCGTGGGCGCCGGGCCTGATCGACCCCGGCACCACGATCGATGCACTGGTCCGCAACATCGACGTCGCGCCAACCGTGCTGGAGATCTTCGGCGTGCGCGCAACGCACACGATGGACGGCGCGAGTTTTCTGGGTCTGCTCAGCGGCTCCGACGCTGCGCGTGCCCGGACCGCGAGCCAGGATGCACGGGCCGCGGTGCCGGCGCCGGCGGGACTCCCCGGTGAGCCGGCGCTGCTGTACGAGTACTACTGGGAACACGCGTTCCCGCACACACCCACGACGTTTGCATTGCGTGGTCCGCGCTTCAAGTACATCTACTACCACGGCGTCTGGGACACGCAGGAGCTGTACGACCTCGCGACCGATCCGCTCGAGCAGCACAACCTGATCGATGTGCCCGCCTACGCGCAGCATGTGAGCGCGATGCGCGCGGCACTGTTCGATCGGCTCGAAGCCACCGGCGGAATGGCCATCCCGCTCAAGCCCGCAACACCGTGGCAGGGAGCGGAGCGCCGCATCCCGTAAGGGGCCGTCATGTCACGCACACCTGTCGACATCCGCTGATGTCGCTCTGACGGGGGAGGGGCAGTGAATCAGCTTGCCGCAGCCGACTGGGCCGTCATCGCGCTGTACTTCCTGCTCGTGTTCGGCGTCGCGATCTGGGCGACAGTGAGCGAGCGGCGCGGCAAGTCACTCGACACGGCCGATTACTTCCTCGCCGGCCGGGATGCCGGCTGGTTCGTCATCGGCGGCTCACTGTTCGCCTCCAACATCGGGTCGGAACACCTGGTCGGCCTCGCCGGAACCGGTGCAGCCAGCGGTGTCGCCGTCGCGCAGTTCGAGGTGCTCGCGTCGCTGATCCTCCTGGTCCTCGGCTGGGTCTTCGTGCCGTTCTACCTGAGCAGCGGCGTCTACACCATGCCCGAGTTCCTCGAGCGCCGCTACTCGTCCGCTGCCCGCTGGTACCTCGCCGTCATCTCCATCGTCGGGTACGTGCTCACCAAGATCTCCGTCACCATTGCGGCGGGCGGCATCGTGTTCGAGGCCCTGATGGGGATCGACTTCTGGACCGGCGCACTGATCGTCGTCGTGATCACGGGCATCTACACCATCTTCGGCGGCCTGCGCGTCGTGCTGTATACCGACCTGCTGCAGATGTTCGTGCTGATCGGCGGCGCGGTCGCCGTGACTGCACTCGGCCTGTCCGCGGCGGGCGGCTGGGGAGCACTCACGACGAGTGTGCCGGACGGCTTCATGAGCCTCTGGAAGCCCGCTACCGATCCGGATTTCCCCTGGACCGGCATCCTGTTCGGCGCACCCATCCTCGGCATCTGGTACTGGTGCACCGATCAGTTCATCGTGCAGCGCGTGCTCGCCGCGGAGAACCAGGCCCAGGCACGCCGCGGCACCATCTTCGCCGGGTTCCTGAAGCTGCTGCCGCTCTTCATCTTCGTGCTGCCCGGCGTGATCGCGTACGCGCTGGTGCAGTCCGGCGACCTCGAGCTTGCCGCGCCGGACCAGGCGCTGCCCAGCCTGGTCGGCGCACTGCTGCCTGTCGGTCTGCGTGGCCTCGTCGTGGCGGGCCTGCTCGCCGCGCTCATGAGCTCGCTTTCTTCCGTGTTCAACTCGACGTCGACGCTGATCACGTGGGACGTGTACCGCAGGCTGCGCCCGGCTGCGAGCGAGCGGCAGCTCGTGATCGTGGGACAGATCGCGACGGCGGTGCTCGTCGTGTTCGGCCTGCTCTGGATCCCGCTGATGGACCTGATCTCGGGCCAGCTCTACCAGTACATCCAGAGCGTGCAGTCGTACATTTCGCCGCCGATCGCGGCCGTGTTCCTGCTCGGGGTATTCTGGCAGCGCGTCAACGCGAAGGGTGCGATGGCGGCACTGCTGGGCGGCTTCGTGCTCGGCGCGGCGCGCCTGATTGCGGAGCTGAATGCGACGTCCCTGCCAGACGGTTTGCTGCTCGACTTCGCGCGGATCAACTTCCTGCACTTCGCGGCGCTGCTGTTCGTGTTCTGCGCGCTGCTTGCGATCGTCGTGAGCCTGCTGACGCCGCCGCCTCCATCATCGAAAACCGCTGGCCTGACCTACCAGACCGCGGCCGCGCCGGACACGGATGCGGTGTCGGTGCGCGCGCGTCGGGCGGACCGCGCCTGGACTGCCGTGCTGCTCGTGGCCGTCGCCGCGTTGTGGCTGTTCTTTTCGTGAGGCATCGAACAGAGCGGACTCCGCGGCTCCGACAACAACAGCTCGCCGCCGCACCATGCGACGACGAGCCTGCTCGTGACTGCGGGGGAGGCGCTACCGCGAAACCCGCCGGTCGGTGCCGCGATACGAACGGCGCCGTTCCACGCCGCCGCGCTCGTCGCGGATCACCAGCTCGCTTTCGGGGAACGCGCTCGTGATCCTGCGGCCTTCCTGGATCGCCTCGCGCTTGGTGGCAAACAGCTGACCGCGCCGCTCGTTGGTGCGCAGCAGCTCCCACTCATCCTGGCCGGCCGGAATCACGTGGAACGTGATCCTGTCTCCCATGCCCACCTCCATCTGCGGGACCGCCCCCGAACATGGGAAGAAGCATGCCCGGTTCTGCGGCGGGGTATTTCGTCCCGCCCGGCCTTGCCGCACCCCGGGCTTCATCCCACTTTGCGCGCTCTCAGCCGATTCCTGGAGTGCTCGATGCTCGAACCCATCCGGACGTTCTTCCAGCGGAACATCGCGATCGACATCGACAGCGGTGGAGCGCACGCGCGGCCCGCGCCGGCGGCGCAGGAGAAGCTGCACGTGGCGGCGTGTGCGTTGCTGCTCGAGCTCGCGCACGCGGACGACGAGTTCGCGGACATCGAGCGCAGCCATATCGAGGCGGTACTGCAGCGTCACTTCGGGCTCGAACCCCAGGTCGCGAGGGAGCTGATCGAGCTGGCGGAGTACGAGCGTGCCAACGCGATCGACCTCTTCCAGTTCACGACACTGATCCGCAACAGCTACGACCTGGGCCAGAAGACACTGCTTGCCGAGATCATGTGGGGGCTTGTGCTGACGGACGGCCAGATCGCGCGCCATGAGAGCTACATGCTGCGCAAGATCGCGAACCTGCTCGACCTGGAGCCCGGCTACCTGTCGAGCGCTCGCCGCCGCGTCGAGGATTCCGGGGCCTGAGCCGTGCGCAGCCGTCGCATCCTGATCGCGCTCGCCGCGGTCAACGCAGTCCTGATCGCCGCCCTCGGCTTCACCGTCGTGCGTGCCCGTTCCGCGGAGTGGCACGGCACGCTGCTGGACCCGCCCATGACGGCGCAGTCCTTCGAGCTGGTCTCCGCCCGCGGGCCCGTCAGCTCCGCCGACCTGCGCGGCCGCTGGACGGTCCTGTTCTTTGGCTACACCCGCTGCCCGGACGCCTGCCCGCTGACGCTGGAGAAACTGCGTCGTGTGCACGATGCGCTCGGCGATGACGCGGAGCAGGTGCAGGTCGCCCTTGTGACCGTGGATCCGGAGCATGACACGCCCGACCGGCTCGCCGGCTACGTGGAGCGATTCGACCCATCATTCCTCGGGTTGACTGCCGACGCGCCCACGATCGAGGCAGTGACCAAAGCCTACGGGATCTACCACGCGGGCAGCGACCCTGCCGGCGCCGCGGCGGACGGACATGCCGCACATGCCCCGCCGCGGAATGCGCTGATCGATCACACCACCCATGTCCTCGTGCTCGATCGTGACGGCCGCCTCGCCATGCTCTGGGGGCCGGAGCTCACGGCGGAGCAGATGAGCGGGGACCTGCGGCGGCTCCTGCGTCGATGACCGACGCCACAGCCACGGCGACGTCGCATCCGCTCCGCGTCCTGCTCTTCGGCATCGCGGCAATCGGGCTCTCACACCTGCTGGACCCGTTCGGCTGGCGCTATTTCCACTTCGACGGGGTCTACTCCGACGACTTCGGCCGCATGCTGCGCGTCATGGGTTACGTCCCGGTGTGGCTCGCGCTGGCGATCGCATTCGTGCTGCACGACCGGCCACTCGGCCGCGGGCGCTGGTGGCGCGGGGCGACGATCGTGGCCGGCGTCGCGGCGGCGGGCATCGCGGGGGAGCTGCTCAAGCTGCTTCTGCGGCGCGAGCGACCGCGCGCGCACGAGGGCGAGTACGTCTTCCGCTCCTTCACGGAGCGCCCGCTTTCCAGTGGCGGCCTGGCGTGGCCGAGCAGCCACGCGATCGTCGCCTTTGGCGCTGCCGCGATCCTTTCGCGGCTGTTCCCGCGCGCGCGCATCGTCTTCTGGGCCCTTGCCTGGGGGTGTGCGCTTTCCCGAGTCGCCGACGGCGCGCACTTCGTGAGCGACGTCGTGACCTCGGCCGTCGTGGCGTGGCTGGTGGTCGACCGTGTCTGGCACTTCGCCACGAAGCGCGCGCCCGCGCGCGGAACGGACGTTGCAACCCCCGCCTGAGGCCTGCGCACGAGGAATCTGCACAACGAGGGACAGTCGTTTGGCAACGCAAGCAACCGAAACGGACGTCGGCCCGCCGATGCTCGTCGTGGTCAGCGACGGGCCCGATCCCGACGCGAGCCTGCGTGCCGGCAAGCGGGAGGTCTGGCGCTGGGGGGAGAACCAGGGAGGTCGGCGCGACGGCAAGCGCTTCCATGGTGACCCGACCGAGCCGGGCACCTACGAGTGGGTGCGCGGCGCGCGTGCGGTCACGGCGGTCGTGATGCTGCGCGACCACGATCGCGCGCGCGACGTGGTCCGTGCCATCCGGCAGGTGCGCAGCGATACGGCCGCGCTGATCCTCGCCAGCGGAATCCCCGATGCCCCCGGTGACGGCACACTGGCCCGCCCCGGTGAGCTGCGCGACGTCCTGCGCATCGACATCGAGGAGGAGCTGCTCCGGCTCGAGGCGGAACGGCGGGTGTTCTGCCTGCGCAACTTTGCAGCGGGTGCGGACACCGTGCCGATCCTCGTGCACCCGGACCCGGACCCCGACGCGGTGTCGAGCGCGTTTGCGGTGCGTGCGCTCCTGGAGCGCTCCCCCGACGCCATGCCGATCGTGACGCGGCGCGCGATCACCCGGCCGGAGAACCGGCGGATGACTGACCTGCTCGGCATCCGCGTCGTCGAGGTGGGCCGTGACGAGCTGCTCGCGTTCGACCGCGTCATCGCCGTCGACATGCAACCAGCCGACCTGTGCGTGCCGGACGGTCCGAAGCTCGCCGTGATCGACCACCATCCATTCGACCACTGCCTGTGCGCATCGCTGCACGACGTGCGGCCGCACCTTGGCTCCACGGCCACGATGCTCACGCAGTATTTCCGCGCAATGGACGAGCAGCGCGTGGGACAGTCGCTGGCGACCGCACTGCTGTTCGGCATCAAGACGGATACCGACGGACTGACACGCAAGGTCACGCCGGAGGACGTCGAGGCGTACGCGTTCCTGCAGGAACGCGCCGACATGGAGGTGCTGAACCGCCTGGAGCGACCTGCCTACCCGGTCGAAGCCGCGCGCGCGTTCGGCGCAGCACTCGACCGACTGTGTCAGCAGGACGACGTGGTGGTCGCGTTCGCCGGGGAGCTCACGCCGGAAGCGTCGCACATCCTCGCCGATCTCGGTGATTTCTGTCTCGGAATCGATACCGCGTGCTGGGCGCTCGCCGCGGGCTACGTGCAGGACGAGCTGACGGTATCCGTCCGGCACCTCGGTGCACCGCCGGGTGCAGGTGCGCTCGCGCGCGAGCTGGCAGGGGAGGGGGGAAACGGCGGCGGCCACGACACCATGGCACGGTTCTCAATGCCGGTCGATCGTGGCCGCGAGTGGCTTGGCGATGAGCCTGCGCGCGCGCTGCTGGACGCCGCGATCGCCGCGCTGGACAGGCTGCGCTAGTCGTCTACGCACTCTCCGAGCTCATCCGGGCCCATGCCCTGGAGCAGTGAGTCGATCACCTCGCGCGCGTAGCTCTCCGGATCGACCTCCGCATCCAGGCCACGGATGTGGGACAGGACCAGCCGCTCACCATTCGCGCACTCCAGCCCGATGTAGGCGGAGGGGTACACCCGCGCACCATCCGTGATGCTCTCCACCTCGTGCGGCACGCCCGCCACGCCCAGGCGCGCATCGCCGCTCTCCAGCGCCGACACGATACGCTCCCACGTGTCATCCAGCGGGAACCTCGTGGACGCAAGGATGTTGGGCTGACCCGCGATCAGCAGGGCAACATCGAGGTCCACGTCGTGCTCCTCGCGATTGATCGCGATGCTGTGAATGACGGGGAACGGCCCCGCGAGAAAAACCGGTACCGGCGGAGAATCCATCATCAGCTCCCGGCGCCTGAGAGTGAGCCGCACGACCTGGGTGCGGAGCCAGCGTCTGTCCATTACCCGTGTCTGCCGATCTGGGTCCGCGCCTCAGAGCGTGTGCAGCAGTGCGCGGATCAGCCGCAGGAACCTGTACCCCTCGCGCGCCAGACCGACTGCGCCGAGGTCGTGCTGCGCACCGCCGGAGTGTGCGAACAGGGCCGTGATCTCCGAGTGGATCAACCGGTCCTGCAGCACCCGTGACAGCCGCACGGTCTCGGTGAATGGGAGCAGGCGGTCATCGCGCCCGTGGGCGAGCAGTGCGGGCACGCGCAGCACCGGCAGGTACGGTGCGGGGTCGAGCAGCGGATCCGAATCGAGTGCCGCGCGTGCGAGTGCATGTGCGAGAGCACGGTTCTGCGGTGTTCCTTCGGCCGGCCTGTTTGCCGGTGGGGCGACCCGGTCGAACAGCTCACGGTGTGCACTGCCGAGCGATGTGCGCAACCGGTGCTTCAGCGGATCGAGCGCAGCGTCCCAGGCCGGAACACCGAGCTCTCCCGCCTCCAGCGCGAGTGTGTGCACCGCACGTGCGACGTCCGCATCCGCTTCGTGGCCGGACACCGCCGTGAGATAGTTGCCCAGCATGATCCAGCGGCCGTACGGGTCCGGCTCGATGTGGTAGCTCACGCCGTCCAGGCTGTGCTCGCCCGTGAGCCCGAAGACGAAGATGCGCTCGAGATCTTCGTAACCGCCCCACGCGACGACCGCGCGCAGCAATGCCGCGGTGTCGGGATCGCTCGCCGCGATCAGCGCCTGCGTCGCACCGAACGAGAAGCCCACCAGTCCGATGCGCGCGGGATCCACCTCCGGCCGGTCGTGCAGCGACCGCACCGCTGCCTGGATCGTCTCGATCGTGATCGCAGGAGCAACACGCAGCGCACGCCATTCCGGGATCTCCGGGACGAGCACCGCGTGACCGCTCGCGGCGACGGCCCGTGCGAAGGTACGGAGCCCGGTATGCGCGCGCCCGGTACGCGTGAGGCCGTGCAGGATCACATAGCCGGGAAGCTTGCGGTTGCCGCGTGCCGGCAGGTACAGGTCGGCCGGGATGCCGATGCCGCTGCGCTGGTACGACGTCGCCAGCCCGCGCACCCGTGCGCGCTCCGGGCGCTGGTGCGCGCGCAGAAAGGCCAGTGCGGACGGCATGCTACGCCGATTCGCCTGCCGTGATCGGCAGCATCACGTAGAAGCAGGTCCCGTGCTCCGGCTCGCTTTCCACGCGGATGTGGCCGTTGCTCTGGCGCACGATGCCATACGCCATGGAAAGGCCGAGGCCGGTGCCGCGCCCGACCGGCTTGGTCGTGAAGTATGGATCGAAGATGCGCGCCATGGTGCCGGCGCTCATGCCCACGCCCGTGTCACGCGCCTGAACGACCGCGTAGCGGCCGGGCTGGATCTCCAGCTCCCGTGCACGGTCGGGGGACACGGTCTCCGACACGGTCTGGATGCGGAACGATCCGCCGCGCGGCATCGCGTCGCGCGCGTTCGTCGCGAGGTTCAGCAGCACCTGTGTGAGCTGGCCCGCATCGGCGTGCACCTGCAGCGGCATGTCGGCGAGGTCCAGCTCCAGCCGGATGTCTTCGCCGATGATGCGATGCAGCAGCCGCGCGATGTCGCGCACGACATCGTTCAGGTCGAGCGGCCGGGGCTGCAGGATCTGCCGGCGCGAGAACGCCAGGAGCTGGCGGGTCAGGAGGCGGGCGCGGTCTGCCGCAATGAGCATCGCCTCGACCTCCGGCCGGACGTCGCTGTTCGGCGGCAACGCCGCCATCGCGAACTGTCCGTGCCCCATCATGGCGGTGAGCAGGTTGTTGAAGTCATGTGCGATGCCGCCCGCGAGCGTGCCGATCGACTCCATCTTCTGCGACTGCTGCAGCCGCGCCTCCAGCTCACGCTGCTCGGTGATGTCGTTCAGCGCGCCGATGAGTCGCACCATCTCGCCCGCCATGTCACGCTGCATCATGGCGGTCGCGTGGATCGCGCGCTCCGTTCCATTCGGCAGCTGCAGCCGGTACTCGACCTGCGTCCTGCCACCGCGCTCCATGAACCGGTCCAGCTCGCGCCGGACGCGCTCCCGGTCTTCGGGATGCACGAACTCCAGGTAGCGTTCGATGGTCATGCGCTCGGCCGGATGCATGCCGAGTGCGCGTCGCAGCTCCTCCGCGACTTCCATGTCGTTGGTGCGCAGGTCCCACACCCACAGGTACAGCCCGGTCGCCTCGATCGCGATGCGGACCTGCTCCTCCTGCCGCCTCAGCCGCTCCGCAGCGGTGCGCAGCGCCCGCGCCTGGTCGTCGAAGGCATGCTCCAGCTCCAGCTGGCGGCGCATCAGCACCGACGCGAGCACGCCGACCACGATCCCCGCGGCGATGTAGGCGACGCGGAAGACCGCTGAGTCCACGCCCGCTCCCTGCTCGAATGCGACCCCGAGCAGGATCGTGAACGCGGCAAAGCCGCCGGGCACGACGAACCTGCGAACGCCGCTGCGGCCGTCGCCAATGAGAAGGCGCGACACCCCACGTCGTGCAGGGCGCCGCGCCTCGTCTGTCATCGGGTCGCTGTCCAAGAGTGGCTCAGTACTGCGCGATGCTTTCGATGGCGCTCAGCACGTTCTCCGTCTGCGGCAGGATCGCGTCCTCGAGCTGGGGCGAGTAGGCGACCCACGTGTCGAGCGACGCGACGCGCCGGACCGGTGCGTCCAGCCAGGGGAACAGCTCGTCCGCGACCCGCGCCGCGATCTCCGAGCCGATGCCCCAGGAGAGCGCGTCCTCGTGCGCAATGATCACGCGGTTGGTCTTCTGCACGCTCGCGGCGATCGTCTCCATGTCCAGCGGGTTGAGCGAGCGCAGGTCCACCACCTCGACGCTGATGCCGCGCTCCTCCGCCTGCTTGGCAGCGTTGAGCGACCGCTGCACCAGCGCGCCGCACGCGATCACGCTGACGTCCGTGCCCTCGCGCACCACCTTCGCCTTGCCGAACGGCACCATGAAGTTCGGGCCCGGGTCCTTCCCCTTGTTGTAGACCTGGCGATACAGGTGCTTGTGCTCCAGGAACAGCACCGGATCCTCGCAGCGGATCGCCGTGCGCAGCAGACCGTTCGCGTCCTCCGCCGTCGCGGGCAGCACGACGCGCAGCCCGGGCGTGTGCGTGAACAGCGTCTCGCCCGTCTGCGAGTGGTAGATCGCGCCACCCTTCAGGTAGCCGCCGTAGGCGACACGGATCACGACCGGCGCATCCCACGCATTCGCCGAGCGGTAGCGCATGGTGGCCAGCTCGTCGCGGATCTGCATCATCGCCGGCCAGATGTAGTCGAAGAACTGGATCTCCACGACCGGCCGGAGTCCGCGTAGCGCCATGCCGATCGCGCGCCCGACGATGTTCGCCTCCGCCAGCGGCGAGTTGAAGACGCGGTTGCTGCCGAACCGGCGCTGCAGGCCATACGTGCACTTGAAGACGCCGCCCTTGCCCTTGCACTCCTCCAGCACGTCCTCGCGCGAGGCGTCGGCGACGTCCTGGCCGAACACGACGATGCGCGGGTCGCGCTCCATCTCGTCACGCAGGCACGCGTTGATGAGATCGACCATGGTCGTCTCGTTGCCGCGGTACTGCGGGTCATCCTCGGTGTCGAACGGCTCCGCGGTCGGATCGACCTCTTCCGAGTAGAGCCAGCGCATGGCGGTCTCGGGCGCCGGCTGCGGCTGCTCCAGCGCGCGGTCGCTCGCGGCCTTCACCTCGCTGGTGATCTCTTCCTCGATCGCCTTCAGTTCCTCGTCGGTCGCGAGGCCGTTCTCGACGAGATGCGCGCGCAGCCGGTTGATCGGGTCGCGCTGCTCGTCATCGGCGCGCTCCGTCTGCGGCCGGTACATCTGGTCGTCGTCGGAGAGCGAATGCGAGTAGCGCCGGACCACGTGCGCGTGCAGCAGGGCGGGGCCCCTGCGCTGACGACAGTGCTCGACCACTCGCTGCGCGGCCTCGTAGCTCGCGAACACGTCGTTGCCGTCACACTCCTCGATCAGCAGCCCCGGCATTCCGGTGAGCAGCTTGCTCACGCTGCCGCCCGCCGTGTTGACCTCGACAGGCACCGAGATCGCAAAGCCGTTGTCCTCGACCACGAAGAGCACGGGCAGCTTCAGGTTGCACGCCGTGTTCATCGCTTCCCAGAACTCCCCCTCCGACGTCTGCCCCTCACCCGTCGTCACGACCACGATCTCGTCGTCCGCGAACTCCTCGATCCCGTTGCGCATCGCGTCGTCGCGACTGGCGCGCATGGCCGTCTCGGCGGCTCCGACAGCCTGCAGGAACTGCGTGCCGGTGGGCGAAGACGTGCTCGTGATGCGCAGCTTCCGGTGCCCCCAGTGCGCCGGCATCTGGCGGCCGCCGCTCGACGGATCGCTCTCCGCTGCAACCGCCTGCAGCAGGTGCTCGTACGGGGTCATGCCGAGCGCCTGCGTGAACGCGCGATCCCGGTAGTAGAAAAAGAACCAGTCGGAGCCGGGCCGCAGGTGCTCCGCGAGTGCGACCTGTACGGCTTCGTGGCCCGCGCCCGAGATCTGGAAGAAGATCTTGTTCTGCCGCTTCAGCAGGATCTCCTGGTCGTCCGTCCGCCGCGCGGCGACCATCGTTCGATAGAGGCGCAGCAGCGTCTCGCGGTCGAGCGTAGTCTTCGGCTGCTTGCGCCGGACCGTCTTCGTCCTGGTTGCCATGGGGAGCTCGGGTTGGATCTGCAAACCTGCGACCGGCAACGACTTGGAAGTGTTCGAGGGCGGTCGCGACAATGGCCTATTATACCCGCCGATGCGCGGGCCGGCCAGTGCCGGCGTTTACACGCCCGCGCGCGCGCCGGTAGATTCGGGCGGTCGTTTCACAGGGGAGCTCCAGCGTGTCGACATCACCGATTCTCGGCTACGCGGCCATGGCACTGCGCCGACCGACGCTGATCCCGTCGCTGCTGCGGGCGGGCTGGCGCTTCCGTGCGCGCGACTGGTGGCGTCGTCCGCCGTTCCTGCCCGTGCCGCCGAAGACGTACATGGCGTGGCGGAACGAGACCGCCTTTGGTACGCAGGATACCCGAACGCCACCGGACCTGCTGGCGCGCTATCTCCAGTGGACGGAGTCGATGCGACGATGAAGTGGTTGCTGGTGATCCTGATCGTGCTCGGGTTTGCGTGGTCGGTGCCTGCCGGCCGCGAGCGCATCCGTGACGTGCTGCAGCCGGTGGGTGAGCAGCTCGAGCCTGTGCTCAACTGGGCGCTCGATCCCATGCGCCGCGCCGGGGCGCGGCGGGAGCTGGACTTCATCCTGCGCGCAATCGAGAACGAGCGGCAGATGGGACGGCCCTTCCCGAACCCCGCCACCTTTCACGAGTGGGTCGGCTCCAGCGTGGATGCCCTGAACGACGGGCTCGATCCATGGGGCCAGCCGTACACGCTCGAGGTGTCGCGGCAGACCGCCACGGTCGTGTCCGCAGGGCCTGACCGCACGCGCGGCACGGCCGACGACGTAAAGGCGTCCCGCAGCTTCGGCCGCTGAGTGGACGGCTCGCTCCTCGAGCTGATCCAGCGCTGGATCATCGAGCTCGGACCCTGGGTCGTCTACCTGGTCACCATGCTCGAGACCGCCGCGTTCGTCGGCCTGTTCATCCCGTCCGGCCCGACCATCCTGTTCGCGGCCTTTCTCACGACGACCCGCTTCTTCGAGCTCGAGCACGTCCTGCTTGCGACGCTGCTCGGCGGCTTCAGCGGCGATCAGCTCGGCTACTGGCTCGGTCGCGCCTACGGCGTGCGCGGCGTGGTGCACGGCGGCCGGGTCGGCCGGCTCTGGCACGGCTACGAGCACAGGGCGGTGACGCTGTTCCGCCGCCACTCCGTGCTGGCCGTGTCCCTGGCACGCTGCATCGCGTTCGTGCGCACCATCATGCCCTGGTTCGCGGGCATGAGCCGCATGCCATACGGCCGCTTCGTCCTCTACGACGTTCTCGGCGTCCTCGTCTGGGGCGTGGGCCACGTCACGCTCGGGTACCTCGCCGGCCGGAGCTGGCGCGCACTGGCGACGCTGCTCGGGTCGGCGACGGTCGCGCTCCTCGCTATCGTCGCGATCGCCGGTCTTGCCGTGTACCTGCGCCGCCGGCACGCGGCCGGCACGATGGCGGAGTCGAACGGCCTGTTCCGCGTGGGGCTGACCGGCAACATCGCGAGCGGGAAGAGCGCGGTCGAGGCCGTGTGGACGTCGCTGGGCGCGCACGTCGTGGACGCGGATGTGCTCGCGCGCGAGGCGGTCGCACCGGGCAGCGAGGGGCTCCAGCGCGTCGCCGCTCACTTCGGGGAGGAGGTGCTCCTGCCCGATGGCTCGCTCGATCGCGCCGCGGTCCGCGACATCGTGTTCCGCGACGAGGGCGCGCGCACGACGCTGGAGTCGATCGTCCATCCCGAAGTCGAGCAGCTCCGCCTCGCCCGCGAGGATGCGCTGCGCGCGCAGGGCGCTCGCATCGTGGTGCACGCGATTCCGCTGCTCTTCGAGGTCGGCATGGAGCAGGCCTTCGACATCGTCGTGCTGGTCGATGCGCCGGAGGAGGAGCGGCTGCGACGGCTCGTGGAGACGCGGAATTTGCATGAGGACGAAGCCCGGCGCATGATCGCCGCGCAGATGCCCGCGGCGGACAAGCGCGGGCGCGCAGCGATCGTGATCGAGAATGACGGTACACTGGCGGACCTGGAGCAGAGGGCGGTCGAGACATGGCGGGAGATCGAGCGGCGCGCGGGCGTATCCGCGTAGACCTGCACATCCACACGAACGCGTCGTTCGACTGCCTGACGGACCCCGTCCGGCTGGTCGAGCACGCGCTCGCCGTCGGTCTCGACCGCATCGGCGTCACGGACCACAACGAGCTGTACAACGCGCTCATGCTGAAGGAGCGCTATCCTGACCGCATCGTCGTGGGCGAAGAGGTGAAAACGGCCGAGGGCGTGGACGTGATCGGCTACCTCATCGAGCACCAGATCCCGAAGGGAACGCCTGCGCGCGAGACGTGCGAGCGCATCCGCGCGCAGGGCGGCGTCGTCTACGTTCCGCACCCGTTCGCGTCCGGCAAGGGTGGCGGTGGCCGCATCCTCGAGGAGATCCACGACCTGGTGGATGCCGTCGAAGCCTTCAACGCGCGTATTCACACGCAATCGCTGAACGAGCAGGCGGCGGAATGGGCGCAGCAGCGAGGACTGCCCACTGGCGCCGGCTCGGATGCGCACACGCTGGCAGAGGTCGGGCGCGGGTACGTGGAATTGCCGCCGTTCGACGACACGCGCGCCTCCTTCCTCGAGGCGCTGCGCCGTGCACGCGTGTACGGCACCGAATCACCGCGCCGCGTGCATCTCGCGAGCACGTGGGCGAAGCTGCGCAGAAAGCTGCCGGGAGGTGTATCGTGAAGTGGCTCGAGACCCCGTCCCGGCGGGAGGAGCCGATCCGCCGCATCCTCGCGGAACTCGAGGACGCACAGGACATCGTGCTCACCACGCACGTGAACGCGGACGGCGATGGCACCGGCTCGCAGGCCGCGTTTGCCGCACTGCTCCAGGCGCGCGGGAAACACGTCCACATCGTGAACCCGACCGCGTACCCCGAGGCATTCCGCTACCTGCTCGACGAAGAGGAAATGATCGTCGACCTGGGCGACGCACGTGCGGAGGGCGTCCTGGCGACGTGCGACACGCTGTGCGTGCTCGATACGGGCGAGTGGTCGCGCATCGGGCGAGTCGGACGCGCACTCTCGGATCGGCGCATCCTCGTGATCGATCATCACCTGCCCGGTGAGGACCCGATCGATGGGACCGATCTGCGTGATCCGGCCGCGTGCGCGACCGGTGAGTTGGTCTACGACCTGTTCACCGCGACCGGCACCGACTGGTCCCGCCAGGCGCTGCACGGCATCTACGCGGCGATCCTGACCGACACGGGATCCTTCCGCTTTGCCAATGCAACGCCGCGCGCACATGCGATCGCCGCCGACCTCATCGCGCGCGGCGTCGATCCCGAGGAGATGTACCGGCGCATCTATGCCACCGTGCCGCTGCGCCGGATCGCCCTGCTGCGGCACGCGCTCGAGCGGCTGGACGTCGATCCGGTGCTGCCGATCACGTGGATCACCATCGAGTCCGGTATCATGGACTCGCTCGGCTGCACGTCCGATGACCTCGACGGCGTGATCGAGCACGCGCGCTCGATCGAGGGGACGGAGGTCGCCCTGCTGTTCCGTGCGACCGCCGATGGCTCGACCAAGGTCTCGCTGCGCTCGAGTGGCGCGGTCGACGTGAACGCCGTCGCCCGCCGCTTCGGGGGCGGCGGCCACGCGAAGGCGTCGGGTGCCCTCATGGGCAAGCCGCTCCAGGAAGCGCGCCACCTGGTGCTGGAGGCGGTGCGCGAAGCCGTACGCCGGGAGCTCGGTGAACGTGGCGCGGCCGTGGAGCCGCCGGAGGAGCGTCGGGGTCCGTGACGCGGCCGGGCTTTGCCGGGTGGCGGCCGGCCGGTAGATTCCGCGCCGACCCGTCCCGATGAAAGGCAGCCAAACCGCATGTCATTCGTCTACCAGCCACCCGCATTCGACGAGCCGCCCCTCCGCGATGCACCGGACGCCCGCTTCGTCCCGGCCCCTGCGGACGGTGTGCTGCCCGATGATTTCTTTGCGACGACCAACCTGCCCACCTACGTGCGCGTGAAGGGCACGTGGCGCCTGCCGCGCTTTCCGCGCATGGACGGCGCTCTCGTGCTGGAGGACGACGGCTCCGTCCGTATCGTCGAGGCGCGCTACGTGACCGCCGGCCAGCCCGTCGCGACCGGCTACGCCGAGGACGGCAGCGAGGGCATCTTCGTGCACACGTCCGCGTTCATGGGAAGCGACGAGCCGGGCGAGTTCGCCTTCATGCGTTCCGCTGTCAGCCGCGAGAAGCCGGTCGACTACCCGGAGCTCGCGCGCATGCTGCACGAGGAGCGCGAGCGCGGCGGTCACGTCGTGTGGGTCGTCGGACCCGCCGTTCTCCACGCGCGGGGACGCGACGTCATCACCTGGTTCATCGAGAACGGCTACGTCAACGCGTTCCTCGGCGGCAACGCGGTCGCCGTGCACGACATCGAGCAGGCCCTGATGGGCACGACGCTCGGGATGGATCGCAGCGGACGACCCGTCTCCGGCGGCCACGCGTTCCACATGCGGGCCATCAACCAGATCGCACGGGCCGGCTCGATCCGCGGCGCCGTCGAGCAGGGGCTCCTCGACAACGGGATCATGCACGCCTGCGTCCGCAACGACGTCCCGTTCGTGCTGGCCGGCTCGATCCGCGACGATGGGCCGCTGCCGGACACCGTCGCAGACGTGGTGCGCGCCCAGGAGCTGATGCGCGAGCATGCACAGAAGGCAACCATGGCGATCATGGTGGCCACCGCACTCCATGCAATCGCCTTCGGAAACATGCTGCCCGCGTACGTGCAGGAAAGCGAAACCGAGCTGCGGCCGCTCACGACGATTGCCGTCGACTCCTCCGAGTTCGTCGTGAGCAAGCTGAAGGACCGCGGAACGCACCAGGCGTTCGGCGTCATCACCAACGCGCAGGACTTCCTGCACGTGCTGCGCTACTTCGTGGAGCAGCTCCAGCCGGGTCGCGGCGAGCCCGCACCCGGACCGCCGCCCGCCACCGTTGACGCACCGCCACGCGAGATCAGCGACCGCGGCAGAGTCGGGGCATGAGCAGCAGGCAGAATGGAATGGATGCAGTGAACGACAGCGAAAGAACGGCCGCCACGATCACGCCGGCGCAGAAGTGGGTGAACGCAGGGCCGGACGAAGGTGCGCTGCACGCGCTGCTCGACCGCATCGTCGAGCACATCCCGCGCGAACAGATCGACGTACTCTGGATCTTTCCGACCCGCATTGCCGGCGGTGTCGAGTCCACCGTGATCGTGATCGCCGGATTCGACGCCGACGCGGACCGACGCACCGTCGCGACCGCCCACTTCCGCGTCACGCGCGACCGCCGCGGACGCGCCAGCGTCGCACTGCAGATGCAGGAGCACGGCACCGCTCCGATCGGCGCTACACAGCGCGTCGTCGATGGCGTACTGCGCCGACTCGGCGACGAGGTGGGCCGCGAGGCGCCGCGTCGCGTCGAGATCACGGGCAGCGCACCGGCATGGTGGGAGCTCTACGCCGAGGTCGGCGGCGAAGTCCCGGAAGATGCACTGGGCGACGAGCAGCAGGAGGCGGAGCTCGAAGCGCAGCAGCATCCGGCACAGCAGCAGTTCACCGAGGACGACGGAGCCTCCACGCCACCCCACGGGGACGTCCTGGAACCCGCGGACGAGGCGGCGGATGCGACCGGCGAGGAACATCCGCGGTGAAACGAACCGAGCCGGCGTGCGCGGAAACGCACGCCGGCTCGTGTCCTGTCAGCCCGGGAGGCGCAAGAGCACGCCGTACCAGTTGCGCCGCCGCCCCGGCACTGCTATCAATAGTCATTGTTGATAATGATTCTCGATCCCGGGTCCGCCGCCCCATGAGCTTCACGCATCTGTTCCGTCGATACCTGCGCGATCAGGGCCTGCCGGTGACGCAGCAGCGCGAGTCGATCGCCGAGGTCGTCTTCGCAAGCGCGGAGCACCTGTCGGTTGAGGACATCGAGTCGCGGCTGCGGGAGCAGGGCGAGCGGATCGGCAAGGCGACGATCTACAGGACGCTGGAAATGCTGGTGAAGAGCGGCCTGGTCGCGGAGCATGATTTCGGCGAGGGCTTCAAGCGTTACGAGCACCTGTTCGGGCAGCAGCCGGTGCGGGAGCACCTGATCTGCACGGAGTGCGGCAAGGTGGAGGAGTTCGCCAGCGCGGAGCTTCTGCGTCTGCAGGAAACCGAGGCGCGCAGGCGCGGCTTCCAGCCCGCGCGCTACCGGCTGCAGATCTACGGGCTGTGCGCGTCGTGCCAGGCGTCGGGCGTGGAGCTGAAGTGGGAGGGGCTGAGCTGTCCGGTGCTGGTGGACTAGCGTCGGCGGGTGCTGCCTCGGTTTTTTTTCACCGCCGAGGCGCGGAGGGCGCCGAGTTCCATAGCGCAGACAACCCAGTGAACACAAAGGCCTGCGCGATCGCACAGGCCTTTTCGTAGGGAAGCATTCATTCTGTAGTGGTTTCCCCGCCGCGAGGCGACGACGCGGATCAGCTTCCGGGGCGGCGCAGCAAACTGCAAACAAAAAAGGAAGCCGACGCAGTCAGCTGCAGGCATTCCGCGAACGCTCCGTGTCCGCTGTGACCTCCGTGTGAAAAAACTCCGCGCTCTCTGCGCTCTCAGCGGTGATAAGAGAACCTGAGGCGCCGAGTCAGCCAGATGCAACGTTCAGGCGATCTCCCCCTCCAGGTACGTATACCCGTCCAGTCCGCTGATGTAGTCGGCGATGAACGCGTTGGCCTCTTCGCGCGTGATGTCGCGTGAGTTCGCGACCTTGCGGCGGAAGGTCGTGACCAGGTCCTGCACATTGAACTGCACGTAGTTGAGCACTTCCGTGATCGTGTCGCCGTGCACGAGGTCGCCGATCTCGTAGCCGTCGTCGGTCAGGCGGATGTGCACGGCATTGGTGTCGCCGAACAGGTTGTGCAGGTCACCGAGGATCTCCTGGTATGCGCCGGTCAGGAAGATGCCGAGCACGTAATCGTCGTCGCCCTGGAAGGAATGCAGCTCGAGCGACGGCTTCGGCTTCCTCCAGTCGACGAAGTGATCGATCTTGCCGTCGGAGTCGCAGGTCACGTCCTGCAGTGTTCCGCGGCGGGTGGGCTCTTCGTCCAGGCGGTGGATCGGCATGATGGGGAAGAGCTGATCGATCGCCCAGGAATCCGGCAGCGACTGGAAGAGCGAGAAGTTGCAGAAGTAGCGATCGACGAGCATGGCGTCGATCTCGGGGATGATGTCCTCGAACTCCTCGGGAACCTTCCGTACGACGTCGGCGACGCGGTTCATGAGCGCGAGGTGGTAGCGCTCGGCGAGGGCGCGCTCGCGGAGTGTCATGACGCCGGAGGTGAAGTGCTGCATCATCTGCTCCTTGGCGTACGAGGTGTCGTGGTAGACCTCGCGCACGGAGCGCTCGTCGAACTCGTTGTAGGTCGCGGCGAGCTCGTGCAGCAGGGAGTGAGCCTCTTCGTCGGGTGTCTCGGGGGCCTCGTGCTTCTGCGTCTCGATATCGATCACGTTGATCAGCAGGAGCGCGTGGTGTGCCGTGAGTGCGCGGCCGGACTCGCTGATGATGTTCGGCATGGGGACGTCGTTCTCGCGGCATGCCTCGGCGAGTCCGTAGACGATGTCGTTTGCGTACTCCTGGATGGAGTAGTTGACGGACGCGCTGCCGGTCGAGCGGGAGCCGTCGTAATCGACGCCCAGGCCGCCGCCAACGTCGACGTAGTCGATGCCGACGCCCAGCTTGCGCAGCTCGACGTAGTAGCGCGCGACTTCCGTCATCGCCGCCTTGATGTTGCGGATGTCGGGGATCTGCGAGCCGAGATGGAAGTGCACCATCTTGAGGATGTCGAGCTGGCCGGCCGCTTCCAGGCGGTCGAGCACGCGCGCGAGCTGCGACGCGTTCAGACCGAACTTGCTCCGCTCGCCGGCTGACTCGGACCAGCGACCCGCGCCGGTCGCCGAGAGCTTGATGCGTACGCCGGCGGTCGGCTTGACGTTGGTGCGCTGCGCGATCTTGAGCAGCGTGTCGACCTCGCTGGGCTTCTCGATCACGATCAGCACCTCGTGACCGAGCTTCTGGCCGATCAGCGCGAGCCGGAGGTACTCCTCGTCCTTGTATCCGTTGCAGACGATCAGGTGGTCGGTCCGCTCGGACATGGCGAGCACCGCCTGAAGCTCCGGCTTGCTGCCGACCTCGAGGCCGACACCGTGCCGCTCGCCGAAGGCGACGATCTCCTCGAGCACGTGGCGCTGCTGGTTCACCTTGATCGGATAGACCGTGGTGTAGCGCCCTGTGTATTCGAACTCGTCGATCGCGAGCTTGAACTTCTCCGAGAGCGTCTCGATGCGCGTGCGCAGGATGTCCGAGAAGCGGAGCAGCAGTGGCAGGCCGACGCCCTGCGCCTGCAGGTCCATGGCGAGCTCGAACAGGTCGAGGCCCCGTGCCGCGTCCTTGGTCGGGTGCACCGTGACGTGCCCCCGCTCGTTGATATCGAAATAGCCGATACCCCAGCCGTCGATGTTGTAGAGCTCGCGCGAGTCCTCGGTCGTCCAGCCCATCTCTGCTCCGGTGTAGGTGGCCGCCTCAGTACGTGGCGGCGCGATAGTCTGGCGCATTCGACCCACCGTCTCAAGTCCCGCGGCGCGGCGATCCGGTGGCCGGAGCCGCCCGGCGGCGTGCGAGACGCGGGATTTCGCCCGTCGCTGCGTTGCCGCCCGCGCCTGTGCGCGTATCTTGCCGCCTCCGCGGCCGTGTCCGCCCTGGTGCGGCACGGACCGAGCCACGAGGATGCTGGAGAAGAGGGATGCGTCTACCTGCGGGACTGCAGAAGCTGGAGTGGGAGCTGCCCCACACGTTCATGGGGCTGGAAGAGGAAGCGAACGATTTCGAGCGCGCGGGGGTGGTGATCCTGCCCGTGCCGTACGAGGCCACCACCAGTTACGGGGGGGGCACGGCGAACGGGCCCGCCGCGATCGTCGAGGCGAGCCGCTTCATCGAGCTGTACGACCAGGAGCTGGACACGCTGCCGAGCGACGTCGGCATTGCGACGCTGCCCGCGCTGGCGCTGTCCGGCGCGGGCCCGGAGCAGGCGGTCGCGGAGCTGCGCGAGGCGTATGACGCCGTGCTCGACGCCGCGGGCGACAGGCTCGTGATCACGCTGGGCGGTGAGCACTCCATCTCCAGCGCTCCGATCCTGGCGCATGCGGAGCGGCTCGGTCGCGCTGGCCGGCGGCTGAGTGTGCTGCAGGTCGACGCGCACACGGATCTCCGGCCCGACTACGAGGGGTCGCCCTGGTCGCATGCATCGATCATGGCGCGCGTGGCGGAGGCGTGTGACATCACCGCCGTCGGGATCCGGGCGCTGACCAGGGAGGAGGTCGAGTTCGCGCGCAGTCGCGACACGATCAACATCTTTTTCGCGGACGACATTCACGACGGCACGGGGTGGATCGACGACGTGATCGCGACGCTCGGCGACGACGTGTACATCACGTTCGACGTCGACGGCTTCGACCCCTCGCTCGTGCCGGCTACCGGCACGCCGGAGCCGGGCGGCCTGCAGTGGTACCCGGTAATGAAGCTGCTCCGCCGTGTGTTCGCCGAGCGGCGCGTGCACGGCGTGGACGTCGTCGAGCTTGCACCGATCGCCGGTTACCATGCCGCCGACTTCCTGGTCGCAAAGCTGGTCTACAAGATGGTCGGCTACTGGCAGGCGGGCCGCCGCGGGCGATCCATCGGGAGAGGGGCGTACGGCACGAGCCGTAGCCCCTGAAACTCTGCCAACCTTCCGGACGTTGTGGGCTGTCCAAGCCGTCAGCCGCTTTCCGGGAGGATCCGTGTCACAACTGCGACTGGCCGGACGCGCACTCCTGCGCAGTCCGGCCTACTCCGTCATTGCGTTGCTCACGCTCGTGCTGGGGCTGGGCATGAACACCGCCGCATTCAGCCTCGTGCGGAGCGTGCTGCTCGCGCCGCTGCCGTACCCGGACGGCCACGAGCTGGTCGTGGTGCGGGAGGTGAACCGGCAGGCGCGCGAGATGGACGTCGCGTGGAAGAACTTCGTCGACTGGCGGGACCGCTCGCGCGCCTTCAGCGGACTTGCGGCGTACAGCGACTTCGAATCGACGATCCTCGGACCCGATCGCCCCGTGCGCACGCAGGTCGCGGCAGTGACCGAGGATTTCTTTCCGCTGCTGGGCGTGGCACCGCTGCAGGGTCGGGCGCTGCAGGCGCAGGATCATCGCAGCAACGCTGCCCCTGCGGTCGTGGTCAGCCACCGCTTCTGGCAGACGCACCTCGGCTCGAGCACCGAGCGGCTGCTGAGCGTCGATGGGCATGACGCCCGCGTGGTCGGTGTCCTGCCCCCGGGGCTGGAGTTCCCGATCGGCACGGACGTCTGGTACGCCGCAGAGCTCATCGAGCAGAGCCAGAACCGCACCGCGCACAACTACAGCGTGATCGGACGGCTGCGCGACAATGCCCCCGTCGCTGCAGCGGAGGCGGAGCTGGACGCAATCACGCGCTCCTTCCGCGACGAGCTCGGTGCCGGGACAGACGTAGGCGACTACTTCCCGGTCGAGGCGAGCGTCGCGACACTGCACGAGGACATGGTCGGCGTGATGCGACGTCCGCTCGTCATCCTCTTCGGCACCTCGCTGATCCTGCTGCTCGTCGCGTGCGTCAACCTGGCGAGCACGACGCTCGCTCGCGTCACGGACCGGGGCCGCGAGCTGGCGTTGCGGCACGCACTCGGTGCGAGCCGGGGCGAGCTGGTGCGCCTGCAGCTGCTGGAGACCGGGCTCCTCGCCGGCACGGGTGCCCTCCTCGCGTTCGGGCTCGCCGCGCTCGTCGTGCAGGTCGTGCGGTCCACGGCGCCTGCGGGTCTCACGCGCTTCGACAGCGTGAGCCTCGACGGCACGGTCGGGCTGTTCACCCTCGCGCTCGCCCTGCTCACGGCGCTCCTGGCCGGACTGTGGCCCGCGCTGCTCGCGACCCGCAGGATGGCCGGATCACTGCGCGGCGGCTCCCGTACGGGTACGAGCAGGGAATCGCGGCGCGCCTGGCGCGTTCTCATCGGCGCAGAGTTCGCGGCCGCATTGCTGCTGCTCGTCACCTCGGGCCTGCTCGTGCGCAGCTTTGTGCGCGTGCTGGAGGTCGATCCCGGCTACCGGACGAGCGGTGTGCTGGTGGCGACGGTCGATCCGCCCGAATCGCTCTATCCCTCTCCCGACGAGCGCCTGCGCTATTACGAGGAGCTGCACGGCCGGCTGCGGGCGCTCGCAGGCGTCGCGGACGTGGGCCTGGTTTCCCGGCCGCCGCTGGCGTCCATTGCCAACGGCCTGCTGCAGGTGACCGGCGGCCCTGTCACCGACCTGACCGGCAATTACCAGATCGCGAGCGACGGCTACTTCAGCACGCTCGGCATCGGACTCGTCCGCGGGCGCACGTTCGACGAACGGGACCGCGCGGGCAGCACGCCGGTGGTGGTGGTGAGTCGCTCCTTTGCGGACGAGGCGTGGCCGGGCATCGATCCGATCGGACACCAGGTGTCGAGTGGCGGCATGGAGGACAGCATCCGCTGGGCGACGGTGATCGGTGTGGTCGAGGACGTGCGGCAGGTCGAGCTGACGCGCGACCCGCGACCGACCGTATACCTGTCCTACCGGCAGCGGCCGTTCCGCACGTGGAGCATGAGCGCGGCGCTCCGGCCGGGTGCTGGCACGGCGGCCGCGCTGATACCTGCCGTGCGCGAAGCGGCCTCGTCAATCGACCCGAATGTGCCGGTCCGTTTTGCCACCATGGAGCAGCGCCTCGCGGACACGCTGGTGCAGCGCCGTTTCGTGCTCATGGTGATCGGCGCCTTCTCCGCGCTGGCGCTGCTGCTGTCGGCGATCGGCGTCTACGGGGTGGTCGCGTACGCGGTCACCCGACGGCGTCGCGAGATCGGCATCCGCCTGGCACTCGGCTCGCCGCGCCGCGCGGTGGTCAGTGCGATACAGCGTGACACGCTCGTGCCGGCCGCAGTCGGCGCTGCCACCGGCATCCTGGCGGCCCTCGCGCTGACGCGTGTGCTGGAGAGCCTGCTGTACGAGGTGCAGCCCGCCGATCCGCTGACGTATGTCTCGGCAGCGGCCGTGCTCGGGCTGACGGCGTGGGGTGCCAGCCTGGTCCCGGCGCTGCGCTCCATGCGCGTCGGGCCGCTGGAAACGATGCGTACGGAGTAGGTCAGCGGCCACCTGTACGCTGCGGGTCCGGGGCCGCGCTTCGGCAGGACTGAATGTGGAGCGCTACCGGCTGATCCAGCGCCCCACACCTGCGGTCGCATCGACGCGATCGTGCATGCTTCGCAGGACTTCGGGCGCGCCCGTGCAGCCATAATCGTGCTGCACGGTGTGCGTGCGTCCGCCGAGCGACAACGTCAGCCTGACGTGCGGCGCGTCCGTGTGATACGCGCCGCACTCCTTTTCACCGTGCAGGTAGCGGGGCGCCAGGTCGAAGAAGCCGTCCGCCTCGAGGCTGCGCATGAGAGCGGCCGCAGAGTCGCGCGGAATCCCGGCCGTCGCGGTGCCGCTGAGATCGGTGAAGCGGCGGCCATCGAAGCTCACGACACCGCTGGCGTCGATCCTCACCTCGTACACGGGGCAGGTGCCGAAGCAGGGCCCGCGCTCCATTACCACCCGGGCGCCCTCGTCCACGCTCGTGCTGCGGGTGTCCTGCTGCGTTCCGCCGTTCTGGGCGGGAGCACATGATGCGGCGAGCAGAACGATGCAGCCGGTCAGACGATGCAGCACGTGGTGCACTCTCACTGGACCGTCACCCTTCTGCGCATGTGGCTGCGCACACCGTTGGACAGTTCGACCTGCAGCTCGCGATCGCGCGACTCCACCACGGCAGCGCCGCCGCGCGCGAAGGAGAGAATCTCGCCGGTCGTTGCGTCGCGGACGACCGCGAGCGGGCTCTGCACTGCATCCCACTGCACACGCACGCGCGCCCCGTCGATCCGGGTGACGCGCACATCCGGCGCCGGGCCGCCCGCGGGTGCGGCTGGCCGCACGACGTCGACGCCCGCACCGCGCAGGTGCAGCTGCGCCGGCGCACGGCCGCGCAGCATGCGGAGCGGCACGGCGTACGCGAAGTGCCGAGCGTCGGGTGCGTGGTCGACCGTGTTTCCGTCGAAGCGCAGGGTCGCGAGTGTGCCACCGTCCGCGGCCGTCACGCTGAGCGTGTAGCGGCCGCCCCCTTTCGGCAGCACCGGAGCCGCGACCGTCTCGAACGCCGGTTCGAGAATGACACCATCTTCACTGATGCGTCCCCACACGACGAGCACCGGTTCCCTGGCGGCAGCGACTGCCGCCTCGTCCTCGCGGTACTGCATCACGGCCTCATACGTGTAGTCGCTCGACCACGTCGGGTCACAGTAGCTCATCAGGTCGTAACGCAGCGACGACGCATGCAGCTCCCCGGTGCGCAGGTCCCATCCCGGATGCGCGATGGCGCCGTTGGCGTGCGGATAGTTCGGGTCAGGATTCGCCGGTCCGCCGCACGCGACGTGTCTGCGACCGAAATTGTGCCCCCACTCGTGGGCGAGCGTCTCGGCGCGCAGGTTGCTCCAGTCGACGCCCACCGCGGCCGGCAGGCCGATGTAGCCGTACCCGGTCCCGCCACGATCGTAGGAAGGCTTGATGACGCCGTAGTAGTAGCGTTCACTGCCGTCGGCGACACTCAGCAGCCGGATCTCCTGCAGCAGCCGGTTCCACGTGCTGTCGTACTGCGCCGCGAGCGCGCCGGTAAACGTGTATGCGTTGCGGACGTCCACGTCCATGTCCGCGAGCGGATACACCGAGTAGGTGCGGTCGACGTACGCCGCCAGATTACCGGTGTTGACGTCGCCGGTGAGGCCGTTCGCACTCTGCAGCACGGGCACGAGCCGGGCGCGGAACGGTGCCGCGCTGCGGACGTCGGGCGCATGCGCGTCGCCGTCGGCAGGATAGGCGTTGTCGCTCTCGTCCGTTTCAGCGATGCCGTTGTCCGGATCGACGTCGACCCGGAACGACATGCCCGGCCGGACCAGGTCGCCGGGCAGCCGGATGTTCCAGCTGCCCGAGAGCGACTCCTCGTCCGGCGCGATCGGTGCGCCGCCGCCCGGTGCTTCCGCCATGCGCGTGTCGACGAGCACGCCGTCATGGTAGATGCGTGCCCGGACTTCGGGCCGCTCGTTCGTTTCCGCGTTGGCGCGCGCGAAGACCCGCAGCAGCGCGTCCCGACCGGTGATCAGCGGGACCGAGCCGTCGGGGCGCTGCACGGACTGCGTGATGTGAGCGTGCAGGACGTCGAAATTGAGCCCACCGCTGTTCACGGCATACGAAACGTCCACGTCCGCCTGCGCGGCAGACACGATCTCCACCTGTCGCAGTCCGGGCGTCGCTACGTACACGGAGCCCTCGAGCTGCACGTGGTCGGCCGTGATCGTGTAGGTGCCGGGGTCGAGGCCGCTCAGCAGCGTGGTTTCACCGAGGGACGCGTGGTACGCGTTGGGCCCGCTCACGGAAACGTCCGCATGTCCGGGCTGAATGCCCGTCACCGTGACCTGCATGCTGCCGCCGATGATCCACTCGGCCGTCAGCGTCAGGTCCGTGTAGGCGGACCACGCATCGATCAGCACGAACCAGTCGCCCGCGGCCGGTGCGCGGACCAGGCACTGCTCGAGCGACTGCGGTGTCGTGGAGGCACAGTGGTGCAGTGATGTCGATGCGAAGCCGCCGGCCCGCAGGTACAGGTCGGCGTCGCCATTGCCGCCCTCGGCGCGGACGACGAGGCGAGTTGCGCCCTGCGGCACCGGGATCCGGAAGAGATGCGGTGTCCCGGTCGAGGCAGACAGCCCGGTGACCGGAATGCCGCTCTCGAGCACGGGAACGTCCTGGTGCGCGATCGCGAGCGCCGTGAAGGTGAGTGCCAGCTGGGTTTCCGGGACCGAAGCGTGGACGGTCTGCTCACCGGCAGGGCCGAGAGTCCAGCGGGCACGGGCCACGCCGGCCGCGTCGGTTTGCCGCAGCGTGTCGGAAAGGATGCCCGAGGATGCGGCAAAACGGACTGCCCGGTTCGCGACCGGGTTCTCGTATGCGTCGCGCAGCAGGACGCGAAGTGGCTGCGGCAGGTCAGCGCCAGGCTCCGCCACCATCCCGTTGGCAGTCAGCGGAAAGATCGTGACGGGCGGACCCGCCTGAACCTCGAGCTCGATGGTCACGACCGAAAGGCCTTCGGCGCTCGCATGCAGGCGCTGCGCTCCGCTGATCGGACCTGCGGTCCACGTCACGGAGGCCTGCCCGTCGCGATTCGTGGAGGATTCGCTGCGGTCGAGCGTCCCGCCGCCGGACTCGACTCCCCACGTTACGCGGACCCCCGGCACCGGGCGATTCGCGCCGTCAAACGCGGTCACGGTGATCGGCTGGCCGAATGCGGTGCCGACAACGCCGATCTGATCGCCGCCCCCGGTGATCACGATCGACCGTGGTGCGCCCGGGCCCGACGGATCGCCGCAGGCGCCGACCAGGAGCACGACCAGGGCGAGAACGGGCAGGACGAGGCGCATGCGGACGGCATCCGGTGAAGTTCGGCGAGATCCTGAAATATAGTGCTGCGCACAGCCTGCGCGCGCGGTGTGTGTTACGGCCGGGCGGTGACCCGCTTTTCCCGCTCGATGAATTCGAGCAGCCCGAGCTCCGGCTCCTCGCGATAGCGACGGAAGAGCAGGTGCAGGTCGAGCGGGTCGTCGATCGGAAAGCGCGCGGGGATCAGCCCGCGCGGGCTCATGATGAACGGCCAGAACTGCCGGCCGCCGATCGCGCCGTGTGCACCGACCTGGTCGTCGAAGCAGATGCAACGATCACGTTCGGGGTCATAGGCGCCGACGAGCACCAGGTCGCCGGCGTTGTCGTACTGCACCAGCTGCGCGAGCGCGCGCCGCTCCACGACCGTCGGCGCATAGTCGGCCAGCGGATCATCACCCGCCAGCACCTCGACCTCGCCGCTGGGCGTGATCAGCGCGCGACCGGTCAGCGATTCGACGTGCGCGCCGTCCAGCATCCGCGTGACGACGAGACCGATGCCACCATGTGCGACGAGGAAGTAGTACAGCGCGCGGCGTTCCGGCTCGCCGCGGATCTCGTCGAACGAGAGCGGCCGCTCCGGCTCCGTCCAGTACAGGTGCGCAAGCGACGACGAGTACGTGACCACCATGCGCTCGTCTGCGCGCACCACCTCCGCGACCAGCGGGAACACGCCGTACTGACTGCGCAGCCAGCGGCCGAGCCGCTGGCCACCCCGCCGCACCGGCATGCTCGACGTCTGCGAGACCTCCTCCAGCTCCTGCACCAGGAAGTCCATCACCTCGCGCGACTCGGGGGCGTAGTCGCCGGTGCCGGCCATCACCAGCACGCCATGCTCGACCGCGTTGTCGATCGTCTCGCCCAGCGTCTCCCCATACTCGACGCGGTAGGGAGTCGACGGCGTCTGTCCGTGGTCGCTCAGGATGTAGAGGTCGTACGGCCTGCCAGGCACCCGACGCAGCATCTTCAGGATCTCGCCAATGCGGCGGTCGAGCGCCCGCAGGCATGCGTATGCGGGCCTGGACTGCGGACCGAAATGGTGTGCGAACTCGTCGTAGACGTTGTACGTGGTGTAGATCGCCGGCACACCATTGTAGATGTCCAGCAGCACGGCCATCGTCTGCAGCTCGCGCAGCACCACGTTGCTGCCGATGTGCAGGAACGGCAGGTACCACCAGTAGTGCGTCGCCTCGCCCTTCGCCTGGCTGACCAGCCGGTTCCATTCCTCCTGCAGGTACTCCCAGGCCGAGGCGAGGACCATGCGCGTCGTGCGGATCGGGTGCGTCAGGGTCAGCAGGAAGAGCCGGCCGCCCCCGATGTTCTCCAGGAAGCGGCGCGGCGTCTTGGCCGAAAGCGTGAAGTACGAACGGTCGGCGCCGCCGTCGTAGATGTTGACGTAGCTGGTGCCGCCGTTGAGGATCCCGTCCTGCGGCAGCCGGTCGCGGACGTGCTGCACGTCCGCCGGCCGCGAGCCGAGGATCACGCGCCGGTCACGCTTCTCGTACCAGCGGAAGGCCGGGATGTTGTCCTTGGTCCCGTAGAAGATCGCGCCCTGGGCCGCGGGGGTGGCGCTCGGCAGGCCCGCCGGGTAGCGGCGCACCTCCCAGCCGTCGCGCTCGATCAGCCGCCTGAGCCGGGGGCAGTACCCTTGCTCGAGCGCACGCTGGAAGTCATCATGCGCCAGCGCGTCGATCTGCACGACGATGAACCCGCGCTGTTCGCGCGCTGCGCTGTCCGCGTCCTTGCCAGCCCGCCGCTCCGCAGCGAACGGAAAATACTTGACGCGGTAATACAGGCGGTACAGAGCGCGGCGCAGCCGCTTCAATCGATCTGGAGCCGACATGGAATCGGTGTCGTTCGCCGTCGCATTCTTCGCGGGCGTACTTTCATTTCTCTCGCCATGCGTACTGCCGCTGGTGCCGGGCTACCTCGGCTTCATTACCGGGATGTCCCTGGATGATTTGAAGGGGGACCCCCGCCGAAGCGCAGTCCTCGTGCCAGCCCTGTTCTTCGTCGCGGGTTTCGCGACGATCTTCCTGCTGCTGGGCGCGTCCGCGACGTTCCTCGGGCAGCTCCTGCTGCGCTACCAGGACTGGATCAGCCGGATCGGCGGCGTGCTCATCATCCTGTTCGGGCTCCACCTGCTCGGCGTGTTCCGGCTCACGCCGCTGATGCGCGAGCGCCGCATGCAGATCAAGGACCGACCGGCCGGCCGCCTCGGCGCGTACGCGACCGGGCTCGTCTTCGGCGCCGGCTGGACACCGTGCATCGGGCCCGTGCTCGGAGCGCTGCTCACGTATGCAGCCGCGCGCGAGACGCTCGGATCCGGCATGCTCCTGCTCGGCGGCTATGCTGCCGGCCTGGCCGTTCCGTTCCTGCTGGCAGCTCTCGCGACCGGGATGTTCCTCGAGGCGAGTCGGAAGCTGCGCGGGTGGATTCCCACGCTGGAGAAGGTGTCCGGCGGCGTGCTGGTGTTCGTCGGGCTGCTGCTGGTGAGCGGCACGTTCACCTGGCTCTCGACCTACTTCGTGCGACTCACGCCGGAGTTCCTGCTCGAGCGGATCTAGTCCCTCGGCCTGACGTGCGTACCCGCCGGCAGGGCGGCCGGGTTCCTGTGAGGAAGCCCGGCGCTCAGGCCGGCGTGTCGTTTCCGGCAAGCAGGGCGGGGAGCCGGCGCAGCAGCTCGCGCGGCTCGACCGGCTTGGTGAGGTACTGCGTGCAGCCCGCTTCCATGCACGCGCGCTGCTCGGCGGCGCCGACACGGCCAGTCAGGGCGACGATCGGGATGTGCGCCGTCGCCGGACTGCCCGACACCTCGCGCGCGACGTCGAGCCCCGGCCTGTCCGGCAGGCCGAGGTCGAGCAGCACCAGATCCGGTGGCTCTGCCCCAACGGTTTCCAGCGCTTCGGCCGCCGTGCCCGCCTCCTGCACCCGGTAGCCGGCGTCCTCGAGCAGCAGCCGGAACGCCTGGCGGAGCAGGGGATCATCTTCGACCAGGAGGATCGAACTGGGGGATTCAGTCATTGCGGCTGAAGCTAGACATCCCCCTCGGCAGCGGCAAGCGGCGTATCCTCCAGCTCTTCGGCCAGAAGCTGGCGGTGCAGCAGCTGCGCATACAGGCCGTTGCGCGCGATCAGCTCCCCGTGCGTTCCCTCCTCGACGATCCGGCCGTCGTCCAGCACGAAGATCCGGTCGGCGTGCATGACCGCGCTCACCCGATGACTGATGATGAGCGCGGTGCGCGCACGTACGACGTCGCGCAGCGCCTCCAGGATCTGCGTTTCCGTGTGCGTATCGACGGCCGAGAGCGCGTCGTCGAGCACGAGCACGGCCGGGTCGCGCGCCAGTGCCCGCGCCAGTGTTGCGCGCTGGCGCTGGCCGCCGGACAGGTTGACGCCGCGCTCGCCGAGCCGCGTCGCGAAGCCGTGCGGGAACGAGGCAATCGTCTCCGTCAGCCGTGCGACCCGCGCGGCCTCCTCGATGCGACGATCGAGGCGCTCGGCATCGACGTCCGCGAGCAGCGGGGTGGACGGCGCGTCGTCCGTGCCCTCCTCGCGCGGCAGGCCGAGCGCGATGTTCTGCGCGATCGTTTCCGAGAATACGAACGTATCCTGCGGCACGACGCCGATCGCGTCGCGCAGCTGCGACAGCGAGAGCTCCGGCAGCGGCACGCCGTCGAGCAGCACGACACCGCTCGTCGGATCGTAGCGGCGCGTGAGCAGCGCCACGACCGTCGACTTGCCCGAGCCGGTCGGCCCGACCAGCGCCGCCGTCTGCCCCGGCTCGATGCGCAGGCTGACGTCCTCCAGCACCAGGCGCTCCGACTTCGGGTAGCGGAACGTCACGTTGCGGAACTCGATGCCGCCTCGCACCGGGTGCAGCAGGGCAGGCTCGGCGGGATCCTGCACGTCCGGCTGGCGCAGCAGGACCGACTGGATGCGGGTCAGCGCTGCGGCACCGCGCTGGAACAGGTTGGTGACCCAGCCGATCGCGATCATCGGCCAGATCAGCATGGCGAGGTAGATGCCGAACGCGATGAAGTCGCCGGCGGACATCGCGCCGCGCATCACCAGCGTGCCGCCGTACCAGAACACGACCAGCATGCCGACCCCGGTCAGCGCCGACAGCGTCGGGTGGAAGACCGCGGAGATGCGCGCCAGCACCATGTTCTTCTCGAGGTAGCCCGCGTTCAGCTCGTCGAACTCACGCTCCTGCGCACTCTCCTGCCCGTATGCGCGCACGATGCGGACACCGCTCAGGTTCTCCTGCACCATCGTCTGCACGACGCCGAAGTGCTCCTGCACCGCTTCCCACCCCGCGTGCAGCCGCCGCGAGAAGTAGAGCATGACCGGCCCGAGAAGTACCAGGGGCAGCAGGGCAACGAGGGTGAGCCGGACGTCGTAACGCAGCATGAACGTCAGCGAGAACGCCGTCGCTACGACCGTGTTCACCATGTACATGATGCCCGGCCCGATCGCCATGCGCACGGCATTCGTGTCGTTGGTCGCGCGGCTCATCAGGTCGCCCGTGCGCACTCCGGCGTAGAAACCGGCGTCCAGGCGCAGCAGGTGATCGAAGAGCTCGTCGCGCAGGTCGGTCTCCATGCGACGGCTGATGCCGTTGAGAAGCTGGCGCATGCCGAAGCGGGCGACCCCGCCCACCGCCGCGATGGCGATGATGCCGAGCGCGTGCAGCGCGACCCCGCCGGTCGTGATGTCCGCCTCGCCGAGAACGTCGATGCTGCGGCCGACCATCCACGGCACCAGCGCGGCAAACCCCGCGGCCACGACGATCAGCAGGATCCCGGCGATGATCCCGCCCGTGTAGGGGCGGGCATACGGCAGCATTGCCTGGTAGCTGCGGATCGAGCCGGTCCTGGGAGTGTCCTTCATTCAGGTCGCCCGAGGTCCCACGGAGTGCACACCCGCACACTCGATGAAGGGAGTCGAATCAGTGAAAAGCGCGGCGGGACGCGGATTTCTACGGTACGGCACGGGCGCGCGGGGCACCCCGGGCATGGCATATCGGTTGCACCTACTCCGAGCGTCAAACGACAGAATACCGAGACGGTAGGGAACGGAGCGAACGCAATCAAGCGCTCCGGCACTTTATTCAGGAGAACGCTCATGCCGCGTACGAACCGCTGGGCCGCGCTGGCCCTGATGATTCCGCTGGCGATGCTGCCGGCAGCGTGCGGCGACAACGGAGACGAGCGGGCCGCGCTGGAGCAGGACGAGCTCGAGCGCGAGCTGGACCTGGCGCTGCAGGGAGATACGCTCGACGGCACGTTCCAGGACACCGCCCAGTCGATGGACACGGTGCCCGAGGCGGCGGCGCCCGCGCCGGCGACGCCTCGGCCCGAGGCACCGCGTGCGTCGACGCCGCGTCCGGCGCCGTCCAACAACACGCCGGCGCCCGCGCCGCGTCCGGCTCCCCGGCCGACCACGGCCACCGTGCAGGCGGGTACGACGTTCGCGCTCAGCCTGAACGAGGAGCTGTCGACGGAGCGCAACCAGGCGGGTGACGGCTTTACCGCCACGCTGTCGGAGCCGATCCTGGACGCGAACGGCGACGTCGCAATCCCGGCCGGCGCCACGGTGCGTGGTCGCGTGACCAAGTCCGCGAAGTCCGGCCGTGTCGGTGAGACGGCGGTGATCACGGTTGCGTTCGAGGCGGTCAGTTTCAACGGCCGCAGCTACCCGCTGCAGGCCACCGTGGTCGAGGCAAACCCGGAGCGCCGCAACCGCACGCCCACGAGTGAGCAGGTCGCCAAGGCCGCAGGTGGTGCCGCCGCAGGTGCGGTGCTGGGTCGCGTGCTCGGCAAGAGCACCAGCTCGACGATCAAGGGCGCGGTCATCGGCGCCGCGGCCGGTACCGCGATCGCCATGGGCACGGCGGACGTCGATGCAGTGCTGCCCGCGGGCTCGCGGATGGTGATCCGGCTGGACGCGCCGGTCGAGGTGCGGCGGACCTGACGTCTCGGACTTCGTCTACCAACTGCTTCTACCACAGAGCGCACAGAGGGCACTGAGCCTGTGCCGCGGGAATACGAAGGGTGCTGTCCACATGGGCAGCACCCTTCTTCATGTCGAAGCGTTTCCACGGGAACTTCAATTTTACCGCTGAGAGCGCGGAGGTCGCTGAGAACGACGCTGAGTGTTCTTCGAGTAACGCAACCCCTGCGTCCGATTCAGGATCCCGCTTCTGGTTTGCATTTCCCGGAATAACGACGCGCCTGCTGATTCAGGCTGATCGGGCGGCCGGCGCAGCAACTACAAAAAGTGTTTGCCGTACCGGGGGCCCGCCAGAAACGCGGAACCCCTCAGCGTCGTTCTCCGCGCCTCGGCGCCTCCGCGGTGAAGAAACTCCGTGTTCTCAGTGCCCTCGGTGGTTAGAAGAAAAGGGGATCAGTAGCCAGCTGCCTTTCCTCCCGTCCGCGGATCGAACGCCCCGCGCCAGCGGCCATCCAGGCGCAGCAGCGCCGGTGAGGTGCCGATGCCGCCGATCTCCTCCAGCTCGTGGCCGTAGCGCTGCAGCGTGCTCAGCACGTCCGGCGTGAAGCCGCCGGTCTCGTAGCGCAGCACGTCCGGGAGGTGCTGGTGATGGATGCGGGGCGCGGCGACGGCGGTGGTCACGTCCATGTCGTGGTCGATCATGTTGGAGATGACCTGCCAGGTCGCGGTAATGATGCGGGGGCCGCCGCGGGCGCCGGCGAGGATGACCGGGCGGTTGGTCTCGGGCTCGAGCACGATCGTAGGCGTCATCGCCGACAGCATCCGCTTTTCCGGCTCGATCGCGTTCGCCTCGCCCTGCACGAGACCGAACATGTTCGGCTCGCCCGGCTTGGACGTGAAGTCGTCCATCTCGTCGTTCAGGACGAACCCGGCGCCGCTCACGGTGACGCCGGAGCCGTAGAGGTCATTGATCGTGGTCGTGAGCGCGACCGCGTTGCCGTCCTCGTCGACGACGGAGAAATGCGTCGTGTGCTCGGGCTCGTCGAAGTGAAGCGAGCCGGGACGCACGTCGGCGGAGGGCGTGGCGCGCCGCGGCGTGATCTGGCTGCGGAGCTGCGACGCGTACTGCTCCGAGAGGAACTGTGGCCGCGGTACGTCGACGAAGTCGGGGTCGCCCAGGTAGTGGTTGCGATCGGCGAATGCGCGGCGCATCGCCTCGGCGGTGTAATGCAGCGACTCGGGCGAATGCCAGCCGAGCGCACGCAGGTCGTAGCCCTCGAGGATGTTCGCGATCAGCGCGAGCGTGAGGCCGCCCGAGCTGGGCGGTGGCATGGAGATGACCGTGTGGCCGCGGTAGAGGAAGACGACGGGGTCGCGCCACTTCGCCTCGTAGCGCCGCAGGTCCTCGTGCGTGATGATCCCGCCACCGCGCTGCATCTCGGCGACGATCAGATCGGCTGTCTCACCCTCGTAGAAACCGGCCGGCCCGTGCTCCGCGATGCGGCGCAGTGTTGCCGCGAGTTCCGGAATGCGCCAGCGCGTACCCTCGGCGATCGGCGTCCCGCCCGGCAGGAACAGCGTGCGTGATCCCTCGAACTGTCCGAGCCGCTCGGCCGCTCCCGCAATGGATCCGGCCAGCTCCGCGTCCACGATGAAGCCCTCTTCGGCGAGGCGGATCGCCGGTGCTACCACGTCCTCCCAGGGCATGCTGCCGAAGCGTTCGTGTGCGGCATACAGTCCGGCGACCGCGCCCGGTACGCCGGACGCCAGGTATCCGACCACCGATCGGTCCGTCGTGTTGCCCTGCGCGTCCAGGTACATGTCGCGCGTGGCGGCGAGCGGCGCCTTTTCCCGGAAGTCGAGCGACGCCGTCGTGCCGTCGGCCAGGCGCGTGACCATGAAGCCGCCGCCGCCGAGGTTGCCTGCCTCGGGGTAGACGACCGCGAGTGCGAACGCGGTAGCAACCGCGGCGTCGACCGCGTTGCCGCCCTCGCGCAGGATGCGCACGCCCGCATCGGTCGCGAGCGGCGCATCGCTGGTCACCATGCCGCGTTCGGCGACGGCGGGCGTCGCATCGAGCGCGAAGCGCCACTCGTCGGGAACCGCCTGCGTCACCTCCGTCGGCGGTGTCGGCGGCGCTTCGGCAAAGGGGGCACAGGCGGCGAGCAGAATTGCGGCGGATGCAGACACATGCGTCAGCATGTGCCGGAGTGCGCCGGTGCCCGGGAAACCTCTGCGTGAGAAGACCGCGCCTCTCCGGTGGTCGTCCTGCTGTGCGGGACTGCGCTTCAAGTGAACCTCCGATCCGTGAATCTCATCCGCGTCGCAGCCGCTCGATCGCGCAGGCGGCGAGCGCCGTCGCGCCGAGCGGCAGCACGCGCTCGTCGATGTCGAAGTCCGGGCTGTGGTGCTCGCGCGGCCGCTCCAGTGCCGCGCCGAGCCAGAAGAACGTGCCGGGCGCATGCTCGAGCAGCACCGCGAAATCCTCGGACGGCATGGAGGGCTCCTGCTCGCCCACGGCGTCCGCACCGAGCGCACTCGCTACGGCCTCGCGTGCGAGCGCGGTCATGGCCTCGTCGTTCAGCACCGGCGGGTAGCCGTCGCGGAACTCGACCTTCCCGCGCCCGCCCAGTGCGTTCACCACGTCGAACGCGCGCGTGATCTCGCGCTCCAGGACATCGCGCACGTCGCTGTCGAAGTACCGGATCGTGCCGCTCATGTCGACGCGCGCGGCCAGGATGTTTTCCGCGTCGCCGCCGCTGATCCGACCGATGTGGACGACGGCCGCCGCGCCGGGCGGAATGCGACGCGCCACCGCGTTCTGGACGGCAAGAATGGCGTGCGCGGCGAGGACGATGGCATCGACGCCTTCGTGAGGGCGGCCGGCGTGTGCGCTCTGCCCGTGGACAGTCGCGCGCAGCGTGACGGAGCCGGCCATGTACGGCCCGGCGCGCATGAAGCAGCGGCCGAACGGCAGGTGCGCGCCGACGTGCAGGCCGAAGACCGCGTCGACACCCTGCATCGCGCCGTCCTCGACCATGCGCATCGCGCCACTGCGGTTCTCCGCATCGGACATCTCTTCGGACGGCTGAAAGAGCAGGCGCACGGTACCGGCAGGCAGCTCCCTGCGCTCCTGCTGCCGGGCGAGGATCTCGGCGGCGCCCGCCAGCATGGCGACGTGCGCGTCGTGTCCGCACGCGTGCATGACGCCATCGATGGTCGAGCGGTACTCGACGTCGTTCTCCTCCTGCATCGGCAGCGCGTCCATGTCCGCGCGCAGGGCGACGGTCGGTCCGTTGCCGTTGGCCAGCTCCGCCACGATGCCCGTCCGTCCGACGCCGGTCCGCACGGTGTAGCCGAGCTCCTCGACGAGCCGGGCGGCGGTTGCCGCGGTCCGTGTTTCGCGGAAGCCCAGCTCGGGATGGCGGTGCAGATCGCGCCGGAGCCCGGTCAGCTTCGGCTGGAGCGTGGTGGCGTGCTCGAGCAGGGTGGTCATGGCGGCCCGTCCACGGTAAGATTGGTCGCGCAATCTGGTCGGGATTCGTAGAGGGGGCAAGGTCCCAGGTGGCTGATAGAAAACAGCTCGACCCGCGGCTGACGGAGCAGCGGAATCCGCGCAGCATGCGTATCGATCAGCTCTCGACGATCGAAATCGTCGACCTGATCAACGCGGAGGACCGCATGGTCGCCGAGGCGGTCGGGGAGGAGCGCGCCGCGATCGCGCGCGCGGTGGATATCGTGGTCGACTGCTTCCAGAACGGCGGTCGACTTTTCTATGTGGGCGCCGGCACGTCCGGCCGCCTCGGCGTGCTCGACGCGTCCGAGATGCCGCCCACGTACGGCACCGACCCGGAGATGGTGCAGGGCATCATTGCCGGCGGGTATGCCGCGCTGGTGCGCGCACAGGAAGGCGCCGAGGACAACCCCGCGGATGGTGCGGCAGTGATGGACGAGCGCGGCGTGCGCGCGGGCGACTTCGTGCTCGGCATCGCGACGTCCGGCACGACACCGTACGTGCACGGCGCGCTGCGTCGCGCACGGGAGCTGGGTGCGCGCACCGGCTTTCTGCTGTGCACCTATCCATCGCAGGAGCTGATCGCGACGCACGACGTCGTCATCGCGCCGCTGGTCGGTCCCGAGGTCATCACCGGCTCGACGCGCATGAAGGCGGGCACCGCGACCAAGATGGTGCTGAACACGATCACCACGTCGGCGATGGTCCGGCTCGGCAAGGTGTACGGCAACCTGATGGTGGACCTGCAGGTCACGTGTGAGAAACTGCGCGACCGTGGCCAGCGCATCCTGGTGGAGACACTGGGCGTGGAGCGCGGCCATGCCGCGGACCTGCTCGAGCGTGCGGGCGGACACGTGAAGACGGCGATCGTGATGGGCAGCCTGGACGTGGATCGCGACGAGGCGCGCCAGCGCCTGCAGGACGCGGGCGGCGTGATCGCGAGCGTCGTCGGAGACCTCGGTGCCTGACGGGCTGCGCGCGATCGGCCTGATGTCGGGCACGTCGCTGGATGGTATCGATGCGGCGCTGGTGCGCTTCACGGGCCCGCCCGACGCCCTGCACTGGGAAATCGAGGCGTTCGTGAGCGTGCCGTTCCGCGAGGGGCAGCGCACGCAGATCCACGACGCGATCATGCACGGCGGTGCGCCCGGCATCTGCATGCTGCACGCGCAGCTCGGCGAGTGGCTGGCGGATGCCGCGCTCGAGGTGTGTCGCGCCGCCGGGGTTCGACCGGACCAGGTGCACGTGATCGGCTCGCACGGCCAGACGGTATGGCATGAGCCGCCGACGGCGGAGCGACGCGGCGCGACGCTGCAGCTCGGCGACCCTGCAACGATCGCGGAGCGCACCGGCATCAGCGTGGTGAGCGACTTCCGTGCGCGCGACATGGCGGCGGGAGGACAGGGTGCACCTCTGGTGCCGTGGCTCGACCGGCAGCTCTTCTCGGTGCCCGGGCGTGCGCGCGTGCTGCAGAACATCGGCGGCATGGCGAACCTGACGCGCGTGCCGCCGCAGGGCAGTGACGAAGCATTGCTCGCGTTCGACACCGGCCCCGGCAATGCACTGATCGATGCCGCGGCCGAGCTCGCGACCAGCGGCGGACAGTCGTTCGACCGCGATGCCGAGCTTGCGAACAGCGGCAGCGTGGATGATGCGCTGCTCGAGGAGCTGCTCGCGCACCCCTTCCTGGATGCGGAGCCGCCCAAGTCGACGGGGCGCGAGGTGTTCGGTCGCCCGTTCGTGCAGCGCATCGTCGAGCGTCGGCCGCCGGAGTCGCATGCCGACTGGTGCGATCTCATCGCGACGCTGACCGTGTTCACCGCGCGCACGATCTCCGATGCAATCGAACGGTGGGTCAAGCCGCTCGACTACGACGAGGTGGTGGTGACCGGCGGTGGCGCGCGCAACCCGTTGCTCATGCGGCTGCTGCGCGAGGAACTCGCCCCGGTGCCCGTGCACGACGGCAGCGTGCTCGGCGTCGACCCCGATGCCAAGGAGGCGCTCGCATTCGCCGCGCTCGCGTGGGCCCATCTGAACGGCCTGCCCGGCAACGTGCCCGAGGCCACGGGCGCCGCCGGTGCGCGCGTGCTCGGCAGTCTTACGCCCGGTCGATGAGCCAGCGCCAGGAGCGGCGCCGCCAGCAGCCCTCGCGTGCGCCGCGCAGCGAAGCGGGCGCCCGGTCCGATCCGCAGCGCGTGCGCGCCGCTGATCGCTTCCGCAGCGCCGCGCACCGGCACGCGACCTCCATCCTCGTCGCGCTCGGCGTCGTGCATGCACTCCTGTCACTGCTTGCACTCGATCCCACGCCACACACCGGCGGCGACAACGCCGGCTACATCAGCCTCGCCCGTTCACTGCTCGAGCGCGGCGCATACCTGGAACTGTGGGACCCGGCGGAGCCGATCCACACGAAGTATCCGCCGGTGTTTCCGCTGCTGCTTGCCGCTGCCATGGCGATCGGCATACAGCCGTGGATCGGACTCAAGCTGATCGTCATCGCGTTCAGCGTCATGGGCGTCGCATTCACGTTCCTGTGGATCCGCGCGCGCGGACGGCCGCTGCTCGCGACCGGTGTCGGTACCATCGTCGCGCTCTCACCCGGCATCCTGCTGCAGAACCACTGGGTGCTCTCCGACGTGCCGTTCTGGGGACTCACCATGCTGGCGCTCTGGGCGGTCGAGACGGCACCGCGCCACCGGCTCGGCGGGCGCGCCCTGCTGGCGATCCTCGTCCTCGTCCTCGCCTACTTCACACGCTCCGCGGGACTGCCGCTGCTGCTCGCGGCCGGGCTCTGGCTGGCGTGGCGCCGGCGCTGGAAGCAGCTCGCACTGCTGGCCGGGATCGCGGTGCCGCTGGCCGCGTGGTGGGTGCTCCGCGCGCGGAGCGCGGGCGGCATCGACTACACGGGCGAGCTGTGGATGCGCAACCCGTACGATCCTGCCGCGGGCACGATCGGCGTGCTCGATCTGTTTCCGCGCATTGGCGAGAACCTCGTCGCGTACGTCACGACGCACCTTCCTTTCCTGCTGACCGGCAGAGCGGGGTCGACCGGCCTGCTGCTCTCCGTCGCGGTGACGATGCTCGCGCTCGGCGGCTGGGCCTGGCGCGTGGCGGCGTGGCGTCGCCTCCGTCCGGGGGAGCTCGTGCTGCCGCTCTACATGGGCGTGATCCTGATCTGGCCGGCCGTGTGGGCCGGTGACCGGTTCCTGCTGCCCGTGTACGGCGTGATCCTGTTCTTTGCGGGCGACGCGCTGGTGCATCTCGCGAAGCGACTGCGTGCGCCGCTGGCGTTCAGCGCGGGCGCGGCGGCCGTCGTGGTCATCATGCTGCTGCAGCTGCCCTCGGCGGCGGTCGCCGTGCGCATCGGCCGGCAGTGCCAGGACGCATACGCAGCGGGTGCACGCTATCCGTGCCTGCCGCAGCCGTGGCAGAACTACTTCGCGCAGTCCGAACGCCTGCCGGAGCTGCTGCCGGACGGTGCGGTCGTCCTCAGTCGCAAGCCACGGCTCACCCATGCCCTGAGCGGTGGCCGCACCTACAGCATGACGTACCCGTTCACGCCGGACCCGCAGCAGTTCTTTTCCTTTGCAGACTCGATCGGGGCGCGCTACCTGCTGTTCGACGAGCTGGGCGCACTGGCGCAGAACTACCTCGTGCCCGTGCTCACGCGCCGGCCGGATGCCTTCTGCATCCTGGACGCGACAGGCCCGACGGGCACCGCGCTCTTCGGCATCCGCGAGAACGCACTCGCGGGGACGGAGCGGGAGCCGGGCAGCGGGCCGATCAACTTCGAGATCTGCGACGCGTCCTACCGTCGCACAGCCGAGTAGCTCCAGCATGGACACGCGCAGGATCGGCCCGCTCGAGGTCTCCGTCGTCGGCCTCGGGTGCAACAACTTCGGCAAGCGCCTCGATGCGGCGCAGACGGAGCGCGTCGTGCACGCAGCCCTCGATGCCGGCATCAGCTTCTTCGATACCGCGGACCGCTACTCGGCCGGCAGGAGCGAGGAGTATCTCGGGCGCGCACTGCGCGGCCGGCGCCACGAGGCCCTGATCGCAACCAAGTTCGGCAAGCCGGTCGGCGACGCGCCGGCGAGTGCGACCGCCGCGTACATCCGGCAGGCCGTGGATGCCAGCCTGCGCCGGCTCGGCGTCGACCACATCGACCTGTACCAGATCCACGAGCCGCACCCGGAGGTGCCGATCGCCGAGACGCTGGGCGCGCTCGATGAGCTGGTGGGCGCGGGCAAGGTGCGCGCGATCGGCTGCTCCAATTTCTCGGCACAGCAGATCGAGGAGGCGGAGTCCACCGCGCGTGCGTCCGGTGGTGCGCGCTTCGTCAGCGTGCAGAACGAGTACAGCCTGCTCGTGCGGGAGCCCGAGCAGGATGGCGTGCTGGACGCGTGCGCGCGCTACCAGCTCGCGCTGCTGCCGTTCTTCCCGCTCGCGAGCGGGCTGCTGACGGGCAAGTACCGGGTGGGCCGGCCGCTGCCGGAGAACACGCGGATCACGAGCGGCTGGCTCGACACGCATTACACCGAAGCGAACCTGGCGCGCGTGGAGCGACTGAGCGCCTTTGCGCAGGCCCGGGGCCACACGCTGCTCGAGCTCGCGTTCGCCTGGCTGCTGCACCGGGGCGAGGTTGCGAGCGTGATCGCCGGCGCGACCCGGCCCGAGCAGGTCAGGGCGAATGCGGCCGCCACGCGCTGGCAGCTGAGCGCGCAGGAGCTCGCCGAGGTCGACGCCGCACTGGCCGGATAGCGCCGAGTCGTTCAGTCGCAGCCGCCAATGGCCGATGCCGAGGCCGTTGCCTGCAGCGAACCTGCAAGGCATACGCCTTGCCTCTGCCTGCGCCCGACCGCAGGCACGTTCCGCAGCGGAGCCGGGAGGGGATAGCGGATGATCGGAATCGACTGGGCCGTCGTGCTCGTCTACATGCTCGGCACACTGGCGCTCGGTATCTGGCTGAGCCGGCGCGCCTCCGGCTCACTCGCGGACTTCTTCGTGGGCGGCCGCGGCATCTCCTGGTGGCTGGCCGGCACTTCCATGGCCGCCACGACCTTCTCCATCGACACCCCGCTCTACGTCGCCGGCGTCGTCGGCACGCGCGGCATCGCCGGCAACTGGGAGTGGTGGGCGTACGGCATCGCCCACGTGATCATGATCTACATGTTCGCGCGCCTGTGGCGCCGCGCCGAGATCATCACCGACAACGAGCTGACGGAACTTCGCTACGGCGGCACGCCCGCCGCCACGCTGCGTGCGGTCAAGGGCTTCCTGTTCGCCGTCGTGATCGGCTCGATCGGCGCCGGCTACGCGATGCTCGCCATGGTCAAGGTCGTCGATGCGCTCCAGATCTTTCCGTCGCTCGGCCTCGACCTGGGTGACAACGGCAAGCTCTGGGCGATCATTTTGATCAGCGTGTTCGTGCTGGTCTACGCGGGTGCCGCCGGTCTGTGGGGCGTGGTCGCGACCGACTTCTTCCAGTTCTTCCTCGCGCTCATCGGCGCGATCATCGTGGCCTGGGCGGCAGTGGCGCACGTGGGAGGGCTGGACGACGTCGTGCGTCTCGCGCAGGCCAATACCGAGTTCGACGCGCTCTCCTTCACGCCGTTCCACTTCGGTGGTGATACGCTCATCAGCTGGTCGCGAACCGCGGGCATTACGGCCACGACGTTCTTCGCGTACGTAACGGTGCTATGGTGGGCGTTCCGCCGCTCGGACGGCGGCGGCGAATTCATCCAGCGCATCTCGTCAGTGAAGACAGAGAAGGACGCGGAGAAGGCGGCCTGGTTCTTCAACATCATGCACTACGTCGTGCGCACCTGGCCCTGGATCCTGGTCGCACTGGTCGCGCTGGCGCTGTACCCGGACCTCGAAGACCCCGAGCTCGGCTACCCGATGCTGATGCTCGACTTCCTGCCGGCAGGCCTGCTCGGACTGGTCGTCGCGTCCCTGCTCGCCGCGTTCATGAGCACGATGTCCACGCTCATCAACTGGAGCGCGAGCTACATGACCAACGACCTGTACGCGCGCTTCATGCGGCCGCACGCCTCGCAGAAGGAGCTGGTGTTCGCCGCGCGCGTCGCGTCCGTCATCGTGCTGATCATCGCGGGCTTCGCCGCGTTCCAGTCCCAGTCGATCGCGACCGTCTACCGTCTCATCCTGGCCATCGGCACCGGGCCCGGTCTCGTGCTCATCCTGCGCTGGTACTGGTGGCGAATCAACGCGTGGGCGGAGCTGGCCTCCATGGTCGCGGGCTTCATCGTCGGCTTCCTCACCTCCGTGGAGAACCCGATCTACTCGCTCGTCATCGACGACTTCGGACTCCGCCTGATGGTTACCGCCGGAATCACCCTGCTGATCTGGGTGCCCGTCATGCTGCTGACGAAGCCGGAGAACGATGAGAAGCTGGACGCGTTCTATACGCGCGTCCGCCCCGGCGGCCCCGGCTGGGCACGTCAGCGTGAGCGCACCGGCATCGCACCCGCACAGGACCTCGCCTCCGACATCCAGCGTGTACTCGCCGGCGTGCTGATCCTCTTCGGCGCGATGTTCGCCGTGGGCGGCGTCCTGCTGCTGCGCTGGGGCACGGCGATCATGATGACGATCATGCTGGTGGTGGGGCTGGTCTGGCTGAAGAAGCTCGGTGCAACGCAGATCGCGCCGCCGACCGCCGAGGCGCCGACGCATCCGTCGTGAGGGTTATTTCTACCACGGAGCGCACCGAGAGCACTGAGAACGGACCGACGTGGCGTGACATCCGGAAAGATGGGGAACAACAGCGGTCGCGCTGCTGTTGGCACTGACAGAACTGCGCGCGTCCAACACGCGAGGAGCGATTCGCAAATGAGATTCGAGATGGATTCCGGCGCGTCCCTCCTTCCGGCAATGATGTCTGTGCGCTCCGTGTTCTCTGTGGTGAATTCTGTACTCGCATGCGTGCTGGTCGCTGCGCTGGCCGCATGCGCATCAGCCCCAACCACGCGTCCCGGTGCCGGCGAGCTACCTGGAACGCCTGACACGGTCGCGGGCGAACGCGTCAATGCGCTGCCCCCGGTCCCTGTCGTCGACGGCGCGCTCGCGCTCGACGTCGTCTATCCCGTCGAAGGCCAGACTGTCGCAACCGACTCCACCTTCGTCTTCGGCAGCACCGGCAGCGGCCGGACACGCCTCACGATCAACGGTACCGCCGTCGATGTCGCACCGAACGGCGCTTTTCTCGCGTTTCTCCCGGTCCCGCGCGAGGGGGTCTACCGCCTTGAGGCGCTGAAGGACGGGGCGACCGCGAGCCTGCAGCTCAGCGTGCAGGTGCCGCAGCCGGACGTGCGCACCGGCGGTGCAGCGATCGTTGCGGGGAGCACGTATCCGGGCGGCGCCTGGGCAGTACAGCCGGACCAGGCGATCGAGGTCGGGTTCCGGGGGACACGCGGCGGGCATGCGTGGCTGGTGCTTCCGGGCGGGGCGCGCGTGGCGCTGCACGAGGTGACCGGAACGCGCGACAGCGGCGATCGCAACTTTGTCGCCGATCCTGCCGCGGGCACGCTGCAGGCCGCGCCGTGGTCGCGCTACGAGGGCGTGCTCGTGCCGCGACCTCTGGCGAGCGGCGACACCAGCATCGCACAGCCGCTCATCGGCGGCGTGGGCGCGCGTGCGGGGCAGGGTGTCGTGGAGCCTGATGCCGGGCAGGCGCCGGACGTGGCGCGTGCTGCGGTGCTCGGCGAGCCCGTCGCGGGCGCACCGGCGGTCGCGGCTGCGCCGGCAGCCAACGACGTCGCAGGTGATGCGTACTTCGAGCTGATCGTTGGCGCCGACACGGTGCGCTCACCGCTTCGGCTGAACCTGCGAGTGCTGGATCCCGTGATGCCGCGCGTCGCGGTGGCGAGCGGCCCGCTCGAGGCGGGCCCGGACTGGGAGGTCCGCGGGCGGCCGCACACGTCGGGGCCGTTCCACTGGTTCTGGCCGCACGGCACGCGCCTGCAGATCGTCGAGCAGCGCGGTGACATGCTGCGCGCGCGGCTGACGGAGACGCTTTCCGCATGGGTGCCGGCAGCTGACGTGCGGCTGCTGCCTGCGGGCACGCCAGCGCCGTTCGCGACGATCGGTGGCGTGCGGATGGTGCACCGCCACGACGCGATCGACGTGCACGTCCCGATGGCGGAGGCCCTGCCGTTCCGGGTGGACGAGTCCGACCACACGCTCACGATCGACGTGTACGGCGCGACCAGCACGTCGAACTTCTTCCAGTACGGACAGCTAGATCCGCTGATCCGGCGTGCCGAGTGGAGCCAGCCGGACGACGACATCTACCGCATCACGCTGCACCTGGCGCAGCCTGTGTGGGGGTACGAGTCGTACCGCGCGTCCAATGGCGACCTGGTCGTGCGCGTGCGACGTCCGCCGCCGATCGATCCGGACCGGCCGCTGCGCGGCCTGCGCATCGCGGTGGACGCCGGTCATCCGCCGGCGGGCGCGACCGGCCCGACGCGGCTGAAGGAGGCGGACGCGAACCTGTGGATCGCGCAGGCACTGCGGCCGATGCTCGAGCAGGCGGGCGCGCACGTCATCATGATCCGCCCGGACACGGCGGCCGTGGCTCTGGGCGCCCGTCCGCAGATGGCCGCCGACTCCAACGCGCACGTGCTCGTGTCGATTCACAACAATGCGTTCCCGGACGGCGTCAACCCCTTCGAGAACAACGGCACCAGCGTCTACTACTTCCATCCACGCTCTGCACAGCTCGCACAGCACGTGCAGCGCGAATTGCTGGATGAGCTGCGGCTGCGCGACATCGGGATCGGCCGCGCCGACCTCGCCCTTGTCCGGCCGACATGGATGCCTGCGGTGCTCAGCGAGACGATGTTTCTGATGATCCCGCAACAGGAGGCTGCATTGCGGAACCCGGACGTGCATCGTCGCATTGCCGAAGCGCACCTGCGCGCGCTCGAGTCGTTCCTGCGCGAACGGGCCGTCGCGCAGTAGCAGCCGAGCCATGCTGCGGTTGCGACGAGCCGCGCTTGCTGCACTGAGCTGCTGTGCGCTCTCCCTGGCCGGAGGCGCACCCGCGGTGGCGCAGGTGGATCCCGGCGCCACGTACCGCACGCTCACGACGTCGCACTTTCGCGTCACGTACCAGGACGGCCTCGAAGCACTGGCGCGGCATGCCGCCGGACGTGCGGAGATCACCTTTGCGATCCTGTCACGCACGCTCACGAGCCCGCCCGGGCTGCCGATCGACATCGTCATTGCCGACGACCGCGACGTTTCCAACGGCATCACCACGCCGCTGCCGTCGAACCGCATCTGGATCTACGCCAGGCCGCCGGTCGAAACGCCATCGCTCGCGTTCAATCACGACTGGGTGGACCTCGTCATCACGCACGAGCTTGCCCACGCCTTCCACCTGGACGCGCACGGTCCACTCGGTCGTGTGCTGCGCACGGTCTTCGGGCGCGTGCCGTTCACCTGGCCCGTGTTCCCGGCGCTGGGGACGCCGCTCTGGTCGATCGAGGGACTCGCCGTGCAGGTCGAGTCGGCGTTGACCGGGTTCGGCCGCATCCATGGCACCTGGCACGACGCCGTGGTCCGCACGGCCGTGCTGGCCGGTGCGCCCGATCCGATCGACCGCGTAAGCGGCTCCACGCCGATCTGGCCCGGCAACGAGCGTGTCTACATCTACGGATCGCTCTTCCTCGACTGGATCACGCGCACGTACGGCGACTCCGTGCCGTCCATGCTCGTGAACGAGACTGCGGACGCCTGGCTGCCACCGGCCCTCTTCTTCGATCGGATTCCCCGTGCGACTACCGGGCAGACGTTCACGAGGCTCTACGACGCCTGGCTCGACTCGCTGCGTACGGAGTACACCGCCCTCGCGGACTCCCTCCGGCGCGACGGTCTCACCCGCGCGGCCGTACTGACCGCGGACGGCTACCGCGCAGCGCATCCGCGCTTCTCGCCCGATGGCCGTCGCATTGCCTACGCAGCCGCGGACGGCCGCACCGTCGCACAGACGCGCATCATCGATGCACATACCGGTCGCCAGCTCGCTGCAACTCGCCGCAACAGTCTCGCGTCGCTCGCGTGGCTGCCGGACGGCAGCATCATCACGTCACAGCTCGAATGGCAGGACGCGGCGCGCCTGTACTCCGATCTGTACCGGATCGACGAGCGCGGACGGGAGCAGCGGCTGACGCGCGGTGAACGGCTGCAGCACCCCGACGTATCGCGCGACGGGCGCCGAATCGTGGCCGTCGCCAACGAGGGAGGCAGCACCAGCATCGTGCTTCTCGACTACGCCGCCGGACGCATCCTTGCCCGGCGCACGATCGTACCGCCGGCGTCGCACGTGCAGTGGGCCCTGCCGCGCTTCTCGCCCGACGGCAGCAGGATCGCAGTGTCGCGCAGCAGCGGTGGCGTCTACCAGGTCGTGCTGCTCGACACGGACGGCAACGTGCTGCGCGAGATCACAGGCGACGCCGCGCTGGACATGGGGGCGACGTTCTCGCCCGACGGCAGATGGCTCCTGTTCAGCTCCGACCGGTCCGGTATCGCCAACCTCCTGGCGGCGGACCTGCACCGGCCGGACGCGCCCATCCTTCAGGTGACCAGCGTGCTCGGTGCCGCGTACGAGCCCGACGTGGCGCCGGACGGCAGCGCCATCGTGTACAGCGAGTATCACGCGGACGGCTTCCATGTCGTCCGCATTCCCTTCGAGCCCGACACGTGGCGCGTTGCGCCTGCATCGGCGATCGAGCCAGGCAGGCCTGCCGTCAGTGCCCAGGATGCGCGACAGCGCTGGAACGACAGCAAGGACGGCTCGCGGGCGACGATGTTCGATGCGATCGCCGTCGCCGCCGATACGGCCGTGCTCGGGGAGGATACGTACAGCCCGTGGCCCACACTCCGGCCCTACTACTGGCTGCCGCTCGCCTGGAGCCAGGAGGACGTCGGCACGTTCGTCGGCGCCTCCTCCTACGGCACGGACGTCGTCGGAAAGAACGCATGGAGCGCGGCACTGTCCGTTGCAACGTCCAGCGGGCGAACCGCCGGTGAGGTGGCCTGGTCGTACGCAGGCTTCCGCAACCCGGTGCTGACAGCAGGCGTCACCCGCGACTGGGACCGCATCGGCTTCGTGCGCCTGCCGCAGGACACGTCGCTGATCCGGCCCGTGGTCGAACGCGAGGACGCGCTCCTCGCCCGACTCTCGTTCGTGCGACAGCGCGCGCGGCGCGCGGTGAGCGCGACCATCGGTGGCGAGCTCGTACGCCGCAGCCGCACCATCGAGGACGGGCTCGGCGCCACGCTCGTCGATCGGTCCGACGACCTCGCCGGCATCGTCGCCAGCGCAGGGCTTGCCACGTCCCGGGCTCAGCCGTTCTCCATCTCGCTCGAGGACGGCGTATCCCTCTCGCTCACCGGTCGGCGACGCTGGGACCGCTCACCCGACGTCCGCGACGCGAGCTACACCGAGATCACCACGCACAACGCGCTCTACCGGTCCCTCGACCTGCCCGGGTTCTCACGACACGTGCTCGGGGTGCGCGCCAGCGGGCTGCACCGCAGCGGCAACGGGGCCACACCATCCTCCATCGGCGGCGCCAGTGGCATCCTCCTCGCCGCACCCATCGACCTGGGTGTCGGACCGGGCACACTGCTGCTGCCCGTGCGCGGGTTTGCCCGCGGTGTGCGCGCCGGTACCAGCGCCTGGACCGCCAGCGCCGAGTACCGCTTTCCGATTGCCGCCGTCGGCCGTGGCGTCAGGTTGCTGCCCGTCTTTGTCGATCGCGTGAGCGGATCCGTCTTCGCGGATGCAGGCGACGCATGGTGCTCCGATGACATCGCCGGACGGTACCTCCGCTGCATGCGCACGAGTCCCGGCTCACCACTGCTGTCCGGCGGCGCGGAACTGAGCCTGGATCTCGGCTTCTTCGGCTACGGCTCCCTGCGCACGCGGCTCGGTGCGGCGGTTCCCGTGCAGGGACCTGGCGACGGCGTCGCGTTCTATCTGCGGTTCGGTCACGCATTCTGATCCTGTGACAACGTGCGCGGCACGCTTCCTGTACCGGATGCTGCTGGAGTATCAACTGCAGCAGGAGGAGCATCATGGGCGGCAAGCGACCCGATCAGCACCAGATCGCCCCGGGCGAGGGGCGCGCGACGGACTACAAGACCCTGCGTCGCAACGAGACACTCGACAAACAGCAGGACATCCAGAGCGAGGAGCCGCTGAACCCGCGCGAAGCCGCGTTCAACCGCGAAACGCAGAAGCGCGAGGCGGCCGATCGCGAGGAGCACGAGCCGCGCAACCGCGAGGAGCGGCGCGAGCAGGAGAAGAAGCGCTGACCCGATAGCCGGCGTTCGCCAGGGCGGGTGCGGGTTAAAGCGGCCCAGCCCGAATCCGCCCCGCCACGGTGGACCGCCGACCTCTCCACAGACCTGTCCACAACGCCCGTGCAAAACGCGAAAATCACGCATCCCGGCGTGCCTTCCGGGGTATCAACAAATGTGCAAAAGTTTCCGCTTGACCCCCATGGTATGGGGTGCTAACGTGGACGCCCCACGACATATTGTGGTGACCGCGACTTTCGCGGCGCTGACCTGCGGCTTGACGCGCTGATCCTGATGACCCGGGGCGCCAGTGCCCCTCGTTTCTTTTTTATTGCTGGAGAACTGCCTCATGAGCCCGAGCCCGAATCCCCTCGCGGCGGCCGACGTGCTGCCGGACGATCTCCCGCCGGCCGATCTCTCGGAGAACGCGCGCATCGTGCTGAAGCGCCGCTACCTGAAGAAGGATGAGCGGGGCCGTCCGGTGGAGGAGCCGGAGCAGATGTTCTGGCGTGTCGCGCGCGTGATCGCGGAGGAGGATCGGAAGTATGGCGCGAGCGAGGGTGCGGTCGAGACGCTGGCGCGCGAGTTCTACCGGCTGATGACGCAGCGCCTGTTCGAGCCGAACTCGCCCACGCTGATGAACGCGGGCCGTCCGCTCGGCCAGCTGAGCGCGTGCTTCGTGCTGCCTGTCGAGGACGCGCTGTCGAACGGCAAGGACGGCATCTACGACACGCTGCGCTCCATGGCGCTGGTGCACCAGTCGGGTGGCGGCACCGGCTTCGCGTTTTCGCGGCTGCGTCCGTCCAACGACGTCGTGAAGTCGACGATGGGCGTCGCGTCGGGCCCGGTGTCGTTCATGAAGCTGTATGACGCGTCGACGGAGGTCGTGAAGCAGGGCGGCACGCGTCGTGGCGCGAACATGGGCATTCTGCGCGTGGACCATCCGGACATCCGCGAGTTCATCACCTGCAAGCTGGACGTGACGCAGGTGACGAACTTCAACATCTCCGTGGCCGTGACGAACGAGTTCATGGAGGCGGTCAGGGCGGGCTCGAAGTACGAGCTGCTCTCGCCGCGCAACGGCGAGGTCGTGGGCGAGGAGGATGCGCGCGAGATCTTCGACCTGATCGTTCATGGTGCGTGGGCGACCGGTGAGCCGGGCGTGTTCTTCATCGATGCGGCGAACCGCTACAACCCGGTGCCGCACCTGGGCAGCTACGAGGCGACCAACCCGTGCGGCGAGCAGCCGCTGCTGCCGTACGACGTGTGCAACCTGGGCAGCGTGAATGTCGGCGCGTTCGTGAAGAGCGATGCGCCGGCGAACGCGTCGTGGTCGGACCGGATCGACTGGGACGCGATGCGTCACGTGATCCACATGTCGACGCACTTCCTCGACAACGTGATCGACGCGAACAACTACCCGCTGCCGGAGATCACGGACCTGGCGCAGCGCATCCGCCGCATCGGCCTGGGTGTGATGGGCTACGCGGACCTGCTGGTGCGCGTGGGCGTGCAGTACAACAGCGAGGAGGGCATCCGGGTCGCGAACGAGCTGATGCGCTTCGTGGACGAGGAGTCCAAGCGCGCATCGGAGAAGCTGGCGGAGAACCGCGGCACGTTCCCCGAGTGGGAGCGCAGCATCTGGGGCCCCGACGCGACGTGCGCACGCGACGCGCAGGGCAACCGTGTCCGGCCGATGCGCCGCCTGCGCAACTGCAACGTGACCACCGTCGCACCGACGGGCACGATCTCGATCTTCGCCGACTGCTCGGGCGGCATCGAGCCGCTGTTCGCGGTTGCGTTCATGCGCAACCAGGCGGGCGCGCTGATGCCGGACGTGAACCGTGACTTCGTCGCGGCGGCAAAGGAAGGCGGCTGGTACTCCGAGGACCTGATGCGTCGCATCGCCGAGGAGGGGCACATCCACTTCGACGAGGTGCCGGCCGAGGTGCAGCGCGTGTTCGTGACCGCGCACGACGTGACGCCGGAGTGGCACATCCGCACGCAGGCGGCCTTCCAGGAGTGGGTCGACAGCGCGATCAGCAAGACGTGCAACTTCAAGCGCGAGTCGACGGAAGAGGACGTGCGCGAGATCTACCTGATGGCGTACGAGCTGGGCTGCAAGGGCGTGACCGTCTACCGCGACGCCTCGCGTCCGCAGCAGGTGCTGTCGACAGGCAAGACGGCGAAGGAGGTGAGTGGTACTGCAGCGCCCTCCGCGGCGACGTCGCCGGCCGTCTCCGACCTCGAGGCGCAGCTCGCGGACGCACGCGAGACGATCCACCGGCTGCAGCACAACATCGAGGGGCTGCGCCACGAGCTGGCGGAAGAGGAAGCGCGCAACCAGAAGCGTCGCATCAAGCGCACGCGCCCGGCGGTGCTCCGCGGCTCCACGCGGCGCATGCCCTCGCCGCTCGGTGACCTGTATGTCACGGTGAACGAGGACGAGCATGCCCGGCCGTTCGAGGTGTTCGCGACGCTGGGCAAGGCCGGCGGTGCCGCGATGGCGGACGTCGAGGCGATCGGCCGCCTGATCTCGCTCGGCCTGCGCTCGGGGATCTCGCTCGCCGACATCCACATGCAGCTGCGCGGCATCTCGTGCGACCGCGCCGTCGGGATCGGGCCGAACAAGGTGCTGTCCGTGCCGGACGCGATCGCGCAGGCGATCGCCCAGCACATGCAGGAGCGGGAAGGTGTGCAGCAGGAACTGCCGATGCCGCGGCCGGTCAGCTCACCCGCGCCCGCCGCGCCATCGGCAGGTAGTTCTGCCGCGCCGCAGGAATCGTTCGACCTGGGTGGCTATGACCCGGGCGAGACGTTCATCGGCACGTGCCCCGAGTGCAAGAGCGGGCTGCAGTTCATGGAAGGCTGCGTCAAGTGCCTCGCGTGCGGCTACTCGGAGTGCGGCTGATTCCGGTGCCGGCCTGAGGACGGGCCGGATGTAGTACCGTTCGCTTCAGTGCTGCAGGGAAGCGCCTTCGCCCGATGCCGGGGAAGGCGCTTCCGTTTTCAATTGACCTGTCCCTGCTGCTGGCGGTGTTCCGGCGGATCCGATAGTCGAACGTCGGCTCCGATGGGTTCTCGGGGACGAGTGTCCTGATTTGCACACAGGGACGTGTGCTCTGCGAGGGACGCCGCTGTGTCCACGATACTCCACGAAGCGCATCGGGCCAACGGGTTTCGATGAATGCAATCGTGGTACGACGATTGACTTCTCCTGTCCGGCAGATGTGCGCGCGCGGATGCCGCCTTACGCGCACACGATGTCTGCAGCTCAGGAGTCGAACGATGTCTCTGCTTCGCCCCACTCTCCTCGCGGTCGGTTTCTTCGTCCTCAGCGGGACGGCTGCCGAAGCCCAGCGTGTGCCCTCGTCCGTGTGGACCCGCAGCGATGTGCGCCGGGACAGCCGCGATGGCCGCGACAGCGATTCGGATTCCGATTCGGACAGCGATCGGCGCCGCAACCGCAGCGTGTGGGACCGTTATCCGGATCGGGACCGCGACCGGGATCGTGATCGCGCCCGCAATCGATATCCGACTACTGCCCGCGATGTCCTGCTCGGCCGCACGCGTGACCGCGACCGGCAGATCGACCGGATCCATGACGACTGGCACCGCCGCAACGACCGCTACAAGGGGTCGCGCGAGTGGGACCGTCGACACCAGGAGCTGCACAGGGATCTCGATCGCATGCGTCGCGACTCGGATCGCATGCGGCGGGATGGACGCTATGACTCCCGCCCCCGCAACAACGGCGCGGGCCGTGCGTCGGGGCGCGTCAACTGACGCCACCGCAAGCCGAAGCTGACGGTGAACGATGAACGATTCCGGTACGACGCTCGAACATGATGCGGCGTCGCAAGCCTCGACGAACGTAGCGGCGCTGGCGCCGTCACCCTTGCCGGTGACGGCGCACGTGCTTCTGGCCCTGTGGGCCGTGGGCATGGTGCTGCTCGGAATCGAGACGCCGGAGCGCTACGAGTCGCTGCTTCAGGAGGACCGGTTCATCGAGTGGTGGACGGTGCCGCTGTTCGCCGTTGCCGGCGTGTTCGCGCTGCGCCGTGCCGTTCGTCACCGTCGCACTTTCGACGCTCTCGTTGGTCTCTTCTGCATCTTTGTCGCGGGCGAGGAGTTCAGCTGGGGGCAGCGCCTGCTGGGACTCACACCGCCTGCTCCGTTCCTGGAGCACAATTACCAGCAGGAGCTCACGCTCCACAACTTCGCCGACATCTTCGGACAGCCGAAGACGGTGCTGGTCCTCGCCCTGGCCGGCTTCGGCATCCTGCTTCCGCTCCTGTCGCTGAGCCGGCGCGGCCGCGAGCTGCTGGAGCGTGTCGGCGCCACGTCGCCGCGCATTGCTGCTGTCCCATGGTTCGCCCTGGCGATCACACTCCTCGTGACGTATCCGCTTTCGTTCACGGGGGAGTGGGTCGAGACGCTCGCCGGCGGCCTGTTCCTGCTGACCTACGCACCTGCCCCGCGCGATGCCGCCACGGCCGCCATGGCCGGCGCGGCCGTTGCACTCGG